>JAHAWR010000146.1 GCA_018383835.1 Candidatus Jordarchaeia archaeon
TGGGTGTGGGGAGCCGGGTTCCCCCCGAAAGCCCTCGACGAGCCCGAGAGGGAAGAGCTAAGTAGGAATGAAAATAGCAAATACCTACATATCCATACTTAGCTCAGAACCCGGCGCTCTAAGCAGCTAATAAGCAGATCCCACCAGGGAGGGAGATTTCCCGCCGCTGGGTCTTCAATGGACCTAAGTCTCTTTGAAGGCACCCTTATTCTTCTCTCTGATGAGGGCTTCTATGAGTGTTTGTGGATCTGACTTTTCGAGCCTGAACTCGGGCGTGTTTCTGAGGACGCTCTCTATGGATGCCATTTCTGGCTCAAACTCCTCCACGTCGCTGACGGGGCAGGAGGTCAGCCACGTCTCGTAGTTCATCGAGTACGGTGCCCTAACAGTCCCGTTGACCCTGATCAGGGATGGGTCTATGAGGATCTGGTCGCCTCTCTCCTCCCTACCTGCGGTCTGCGTCGTGGTTGCTGGCTTACCCTCACGCGTCACCATGTAAAGTAGCTTCCTGCCCTCGCCGTCCTGAATCCTCTCCTCAACCCGCCTCTGGATGAATGCAACCATGTCCCTGTATAGGGTGAAGTAGTCGCTGTAGCCTTCCGGGAGCTTATGCTCCTCGAACACGGCCCAGACTTGGAGCTCCATTGAGCCTGAAAACTTGACAGCGGGCTTGATGCCGTAGTCCTCCAGACACTCGCAGGCAAGACTGCAGACGAGCTTAACCGGGGCGAGGCCGCCTCCAAACTTCTCTCCAGCACTAATGTCGAACACAAACCAGTCCGGCCTCCTAGCGTCAACCCCATGTATCACGGGGAAAAAGTCCACTGCGTGCTGGTCGACGAGGTCAAGGAGCTCCCTTTCGCCGCTAACCATTATGGGCTGCTTCCTCGGCTTGTACCTAGCATACCTAACGAATGATGGGCTGAAGCTGTTGATCGGGTCATTGTCGTCCGAGAAAACCTTGACAACCGAGACAGCCCTCCCCCTAAGGTAGGGCATCATCAACCCCGCAACCTTAGGGTAATACTTCCTCGCAAGGTAAACCGCCCGGTAAGACTTGTTGAGCTGGCTCCAAACCCCCCTAATTCTACCCTCCAGCCTCTCAAAACCCCTCGGAAGTATACGGTACTTGCCATCAGACTCCTCAATCATCCCCTCCTCCACAAGCCGTGCAAGAACCCTCCTAACCTCAACATCGGAAACCCCCGCATCCCTCGAAACCTTCTCACAAATATGATCTCCCTCAAAAAACTTCCCCGCCCTCTTAATAGACAAGATCAACAGGACATGATCCGCAACCTCAGCCAAGCCAACCCCCAGAAAAAGAAAACGCCAACAAGGAAATATAACGGTTACTCGCAAAAGACGAAGAGAACCCTCCAACAGCCAGCACCCATCGAGAGAAAAACATTGTTCCAGGCGCCGAAGCGCACGTGAGAGGGAGGGACGGAAGGAAAAACAACAATTACAACATTAGTTGTATCACCTGAAAAATGTGGGAGCCACTCGGAAGCGAGGGACAAACATGGTTTGCCGCTGGGCGCTCCAGTGGAGCGGGTAGGGAGCACATAAAGGGGGTGAAGGTTGAACCGTTACTTGTTAAGCTCCCTGTACATTTTCTTGAGCTTCCTGTATACGAGCTTGAACTTCTGGTAGAGCTCGTCGTATATTCCCCTGTTCTCGGGGTCTGGCTCAAACTCCTTCCTTACAGGGACAACTTTCTCCAGCTCATCGAAGCTCTTGTAGTACCCCAACGCCACGGAGGCAGTCAACGCAGCCCCACGCGACCCAGCCTCCAACGGGTCCTTCATCTGCCTCACCTTGACCCCTGCAACGTCCGCTATTATCTGGCACCACAGCTCGCTCTGAGCCCCGCCCCCAATAAGGTTGATCGAGGAAACTCTGCCAATGAGCTTCTGCACCCCCTCAAGAATCCACCGTATATGGTACGCAACCCCCTCAAGTATCGCCCTCAAAACATGCGCCTCGCCATGCGCCAAGCTCAAGTTTATGAAGCCACCCCTAACCGTGTGGTCGTTTAGAGGCGAGCGCTCACCATACATCCAGGGGGTAAAGATCAGCTTCTTCGACCCGGGCTCAGCCTCCGCCGCAACCCTATCCATGACCCTGTAGGCGTCCACCCCCTCCCTCCCAGCCTCAACCACATACTTGTAACCAAAATTGTCCCTAAGCCACCGGTAGCAGACGCCTGAACACTCCTGCTCTCCAACCAAAATGTACTTCGTCGGGTCAGAGCTGCAAAGCGAACCAATATAGTATCTTATGCTGAGCTTTCTGTCTCTCACGGGAGCCACAACCCAGCTACTCGTCCCTATGTAAGCGTGAACCTGCTTCTCCCTCACAGCCCCACTTCCAACAGTCGCCGCCGTGATGTCTCCGCAACCGCAAACCACAGGGGTCCCCTCCCTAAGCCCAAGGTCCTTGGCAGCCTCAGCGGTCAGCTCACCAACTATAGTCGGCGACGGGACAGGCTCACAAAGCTTCTCCAACGGTATACCCGCCTTCCGACATATCAACTCAGACCACCTCATCCTCCCCTTCCGGCTGTCAAACATCCAAGTCACACTGGCACAGTCCCACGAAGTATAATACTTACCCGTAAGCCTGAAGATCAAGTAGTCCTTCGCGTCCAGAAACTTGTACGCCTTCTCAAACACCTGCGGCTCATTCTCCCTAAGCCAAACGATCTTCGAGATCACATCCTTCGGCCCCGGAGCCCCCCCAGTTATCCTCACGAAGGTTACCAGCATCGACAGCATGTTGCCCGCCAGCCGCTTAGCCTGCTCCTCAGCCCTGTTATCAAGCCATATTATAGCGGGCCTAAGAGGCTCCCCACTCCGGTCAACAGGCACCAGCCCGGCCATCTGCGCCGAAATCGAAACAGCCTCGACATCTTTCACCTTAACCTTTGCAGCCTCAACAGCCTCCCTCGTCGACTTAGAGACAGCAGCCCACCACTCCCCAGGATTCTGCTCAGCCCACCCAGGCTGAGGATGGTAAAGCTCATAGCCCGCCACAGCGGAGCCGACAACCTCACCCTCACTCGTACACACAACAGTCTTCACACTACTAGTCCCAAAATCCCAAGCAACCACAAAGCCAGCCACGAAAACCCCTCCAAAAAACCCCAAATACACTAACAATATAACCCCACGAAAAATAAAGTTTTTCAACTTTCAATTCCCTATATGGGATTTTGGTTTTTGAAAGCGACTGTGAAATTTATTTTATGGATTAAGGATTTTCAATTCCCATGGGTTTTTGGTTTTTGGAAGCAAAAAAAGTTTATGAAAAATAAAAATGGTTAAATTGTTTCTTTCAATTCCCCA
>JAHAWR010000021.1 GCA_018383835.1 Candidatus Jordarchaeia archaeon
TTCGACGCCTTCTCTTTACGGCTTCTGCCACCTTCAGGAAGATTTTCCTCAAATTTTCTCTGTCACCTTCCCTGAGGGCTTCAATGTATGCTGGGGCCAGGTCTCCTACGCCGAACCTCGAGAAGACGTCGAAGAAGAGCATTCCCAAAAATGAGTTTGTTAATTCCTCCTTCACGCGTGATAGAGCGTACCCGTAGATTTCCTTGGGGTTGTCGAGGAGCCTTCTGATTAGCTCCTCATAGCTCTTGCACCCAAGTTCACTCATGATGGCCTCAAGCAGCCTAACGGTTGGATAGTCTTGCATCTCTTCTGCGCGCCTAGCCATTCGCCCTGCAACAAACCTAATGGCTTCCTCCAGATCCATTATTCCACCCACGAGCACTTCATGCAAACTTGGTTGAGGAAAAACTTAAACTTTTATTTCCTCGAAGTCCTCCATTGCGGCATGCGTGTCTAATAATTTACCATGTAGGAGCAGTTGCTTTTGCTGTGGGGGAAGGCTTGCGCCTCGGTTTCTGCCGGGTTCAGAGCGTGATTAACGTGTAGTTTTTTCCGCCTCCCGCCGCAAACAACTGTATTCTTTTTCCCTTAGCTGTTTCCACGTCCAGCCTCAGCATGGGGAATATGTATACGGGATAGAGTGGGGTCTCGCCCCTCCTGTCTGCCTTTTTTTCGAGCTCGGCGAGTATCTTCTTAGCCCTGCTGGCTTTGCTTTCCACGTCCTTGTTGTAGAACCCAAGCATGGCTTCCAAGTCGTTTCTCTTGAGTTGCTCATGGCTACTTACCCTTACGGCTTCAAGCTGGCCGACTTTTTCCTCCAGCATCTCGGCTAGTGCATCATCAACCTCCGGCTTAGAGTATATTAGGTAGGCCTTCTTCCCCGAGATAGGTGGAAGCGAGACGTTGTAGGTGAAGAGGACGCCGGCGCCCTTGCACTTCTTGCAGGGGAACTTTCCCTCCCCCCTACAGTCGTCGCAGACCAGTCTGGCAAGCCCGCCACACCTGTCACACACAACTTTCCCGGAGCCGAAGCATGCAGGGCACTGAACCCTCAACTCCCTTTCCACTTCCTCCTCGCCCGAGAGTACGGTTAGAGTTAGCGTAAGCTCTTTCGCTCCCTCGCACTCGCTGCAGGAGAGCTCCCCGCTCCCCCCACACTCGCTACACGTCAATGACCCCTTCCCCTCGCACTTAGCGCACTCTATGTAGCCTGCGCCAGCACAGTCGGGGCACTCAGTCTTCTCCAGCGAGCCAAATACGGGGACTTTAGAGTCCAGCTTGAGTTCATGCGGCACCTTCCCTCCGGGAAACTCGTAAAATTTGATCTTCAAGATTCCTTCGTAGTTGCTCTCTTTTTTCTCCGCCTCCACACTTTCCGTCTCGATCTTTGACATGAAGAAGACAGCAATCTTCCTGTCTACTTCCTTAACGAACTCGGCAGCCGACACGCTCGACCTGTCGAAGGGCATGTCCTTCCTGGCGAACAACTCCTCGACCTCATCATCGCTCATGCCATCAACCCATCTCGAGAAAACCTCGTCGGGTGACGGCGGCTTAAGGAACGGCACGCTAAACCCCTCCAACCTCCAATAAGGGGAGGCGAATGCTTTTTAAGATTTCTTTATCTAGTGTGCCCCCTAACTAAGGGGCACACCGCGTTCCCCGGAAAGCTCGCCGCTAAACTAAGTCTTGAAGAAGGTTTAACTGCCGACCAGCCTACCAGACGTTTTCCTGGAAACCTTATATCTCCGTCCTTCACTTCACGAAAACCGGTGGCGTGGATGGCTGGTTGCACCTCGGTCACCAAGCTGGCTGGCGGCGCCTCAACTGACAAGAGGCATAGCTTAGAGGTGAAATGTACGCGAGAATGCTCTGCCTTGAGGGGGTGTTTGCGTGGAGCGGTCTAGAGGGGTCACTTTTCTCAGCCTAGCCTTCTTTGCCTTGGGAACCTTCCTAGTTGTTGTGTCTGTTTGGGGTTTAAGGGATTTGGTTAGCTGGGGTCTTCTTCGGCTCCTCGACTCCGTTTTGCTTGCAGCGTTCCTCGCTGTGGGCTTGACATGCAGCGTCGCAGCTACAGCCCTTTTTCAGCTAAGAAATTGGGGGAGGCAACTCATCATGGCGTTATCGCTGGTCGGAGCGCCCGTTGGCTTTGTGGCGCTTCTCGTTCCCCCCGACCTGCTTTCGTCGAGCAGCACCTTCCTTGCATTCATCTCTTATAAGCTCCCCCACTTCAACATCATAGGGGGAGTGGCGGCAATCTTCCTTGGTCTAACGGCACTCTGGTACCTTTCGAAGCCGAGAGTCAAGTTCCTGTTCTGGTGGTAGACATGATGGTGGTGGAGCGGCTTCTTAGCTTTAAAGATGTTGCACTTCGCCGAGGGGTGTTGATCCCCGGTGGATGTTTATAGGCGAGGGAACTTAAGTTTGCTGTGTGAAGTTAGGAGTTGGCTGTTGCAAGGGGGGTGTTGGAGAACGATTTGTGACGAAAGAGGAGGTCGGCAGGAAGAGACCCCATCAAATCCGATGGGGGAAGTAAAGTGGTCTTTTTTTTGGGCCCTCTTCTCAGAACATGTACTTTGCGACTCTAAGTATGGCGACCTCCCTGTTACCCACGAGCTCGGACTTCGTAGGCTTGCCCGAGGCCACTTTTAAAACTTCTCCCAGAATCTTTTTCCCCGCTTCTTCTATGGTCTCCTCTCCCTCAATTATGGAGCTGACGTCCACATCTATGTCGCAGCGCATCTTTCTGAATGTTTCCCTGTTGGCTGTAACCTTTATCACGGGCGAGACGGGGCTTCCAGCAGGCGTCCCCCTACCAGTCGTGAAGACTATCACTTGGCATCCCGCTGCCGCGAGCCCGGTTATGGACTCAATGTCTAAGCCCGGCTCATTCATGAGGTACAGCCCTCTTCCCTTCGGCTTCTCGCCATACCCGAGCACGTCCTGCACAGGCCTGCTCCCCGCCTTACATATAGTGCCGAGCGACTTCTCCTCTATGGTGGTTATCCCGCCTGCAATGTTTCCCGGCGTAGGCTGAGCGCCGCGAAAATCTATCCCCATCTCCATCGCCCTCCTCACATAGTACTCGGCGGCGTCGTAGCACTTTTTTGCAACCTCGTCGCTGACAGCCCGCGACGCAAGTATGTGCTCAGCGCCTATCCATTCCGAGGACTCGGGGAGTACGACCGTTCCACCTGCGTCCACAACAATGTCCGCCACAACTCCAACAGCCGGGTTCGAAGCCAAGCCGGACGTCGCGTCAGAGCCACCGCACTCTATTCCGAGAACCAGCTCGCTTAGGCTGCACGGCTCCCTCTCAACGTCCAGCACCTCGCCCGCCATCTCGACGAGCACCTCGCAGCCTCTCTGAACAGCCTTGAGGCTCCCTCCCTCATCCTGAATGTTGATGTGCTCCACGGGTTTGTCCCTCTTGGCTATCTCGCCCGCGACGAAGCCCGCAGTGATGTTCTCGCACCCCAATCCGACAACTAAGACCCCTGCAACATTTGGGTTCTCCCCTAAGCCCGAGAGCGTCCCCAGAACCCTCAAAAAGTCTTCCCCTATGTGGCCGCAGCCGTAGGGGTGTGTAACAGAGACCGCCCCCTCAATCTGCTCGGCGATCCTCCTAGCCACGTGGTTGGCGCACGCCACGGTTGATATCACGAGCAGGTGGTTCCTCACGCCGACGCTCCCATCCCTTCTCCTGTAGCCCATAAACTCGAACTCGTTCAACGCCCCCCTCCCCCCATGGCCTTCCAGACGAAGGTGCTAACCACGTTGTGGACGTGCACGTGTTCCCCCGCCTTTATGGGCTTACTCGCCACCCCTATGACCTCCCCATACTTGACTACAGGCTCCCCGACGCCTATGTCCTTCAGGGCGAACTTGTGGCCGAACTGTATGTCGCTCTTAACCTCGACCTCCACCTCTCTCCCGTCAACCATAACCGTGATCCTTGTTCCGGATGGTATATCCGAGACGGCAGTGGCAACGTTATCCTTCTCACTCATAACCACAAATCTAGCCATCTAACCACCAGATGAAGAGAAGGGACGGAAAAATTTAAAGGTAACGTCTTCAAACCGCCTTCAGCGCTCATCACAGCAGATTCCCCCTTCCATTTGAGTGTGTTGAGGCTGAAATCAGTTTCCCGGCTCGTTTAAGGACACTATTTCTTCAGAAACTCTATTACTAGTTTGGCGAACCTTTCCCTTTCTTGGACTATCAGCCCGTGGCCTGAGTTTTCGAAGATCACGAGTTTGGCGTTCGGTATTCTCTCAGCTATCAGCTTCCCGTTTTCCGGCGGGACAAGTATGTCCTTTCCTCCCGAGACGACTAAGGTTGGCTTGTTGATGAGCCCCAGCCTGTCATACGCGTTGAACCTCAGTATAGCATTGATCTGCCTCATATAGGCGTCCGCCGGCATGATGAACTTTGAAATCCTTTCAACAGACGCTTCGATAATTTCCGGGTGCTCCTTGGCGAACTCTTCGGGGTAGAGCACATTAACAGTCTCCCTCGCAATTTGCTCGTCGGTAAGCTTGCTTCTATCCATGGTCAGCAGAGCCATCGCCTCCGGCCTCGGTGGAACCGCCTCCGGCCCTCCGGGAGTGGTGACGCACAGGACGAGCCTCTCAACCCTGTCGGGGTAGTTCAGGGCAACCTCCTGAGCTATCATACCCCCCATGGAGACCCCCAGAACATGCGCCTTCCCAATGCCCAAGTGATCCATTAGTCCAACGGTGTCGTCGGCGAACGTTTTCATGGTGTAGTCCACCTTGGACTTGTCCGTTCTTCCCGCATCTCTGTTGTCGAATACCACGACTTTGAAGTGCCTCGAGAACTCATCTATCAGGAAGGGATCCCACCAGTACGCGTTGGCTCCAAGCCCCATGATCATGGCCAGCGGGAATCCCTCGCCGTAAACCTCGTAATACATGTTGATGTCTCCAACCCTCGCGTAGGGCATCACCCCACCTCCCATCCACCTCACACCTAAATCGAGCCCAAATTCTTAAAAGTTTTCCTCCTCCATGAGAAGTCTCCAGAGCTCCGGCAGAACCTCCGCAGCCGTCCCTCAGGGACGGGTGCGTGTATGGTGTCAAAACGGTGCGGGTTAACCTCCACAAGCTTTGTCCCCTTCAGCGCCATCAAGGGAAGGCGGCACCCCCGGGGGCCACACGCCCGACGTCCCCACGACGAGGAACAGGTCAGCCTACCACTCGCAGCCACAGCCTCCCTCAGCACGTTAGGGTCCACTGGTTCCCCGAACTGAACTACGTGAGGGTGCAGCGGAGTCCCACAGTCATGGTAGGGGGGTATGCTCTTGAGGGGGTCTCGGGGAGGTCTACCACCGCTCCATCCCTTGGACACCGCCCCCGCCACATGTTGCCGTGCAGTTCGAGGACGCGCCTGCTCCCAGCCCTCTGGTGGAGTCCATCGACGTTCTGCGTTGCGAGGCAGAAGTCCTCGAAGTACAGCTCCATCTCCGCAATGGTCAGGTGGGCTGCGTTAGGCTTGCAACGCGCCACCAGCCCCTTCCTCCACTCGTAGAACTTCATGTCCCCTGTTATTCCATGGGGCAGCTCTGCGGGCGAGCTCCCTCGCCTCAGGAATCTCCCACATGGACCCCCGGCCCGCGGAAAATGGGTACACCACTCTCAGCCGAAACACCAGCACCCGTCAACACGACAACATGCAGACTTCTGCTCACAGGAAGCTCCACTAACTCAGCCAAGATGCCACGAACCCTCAACCACACTCCTCCCAGGAAAACACGCACACATGCAAAGCGAAAACGAAACTCAGCATGCAATTTTCCAGTGGAGTTGTGGAGATTGCAAGGTAACTGTAACCAATGGATAGAAGCAGGCAAACCCACCGAGAACAGGACCTTGAGAACAACCTGTAAACCCCTAAATAATAAGCTAGCATGACCCCAATGTTTATTTTGGGTGCCCCATCAGTTAAAAGGTTTCAGGTCTGAGGCATTGCGCGACGTGCCAATCACTTTAAAGTTATCCCCCAAAGTTCACCGAAACCCACCACCCCTTCACATGGTGTGTCGGAGTTTAGCCGTGTTTGGAGCCTTACGAAAGGATTAAATGTGAAGGGAGAAAAGCAAAGGCGAAAAGGAGGCGGAGAAAATATGAGTGACTCAAAAAAAAGTGAAAGATGCCCGCTGAGCATAGAGACGAGATGGGAAAATATGGAGTTGGTTCTTGGCGTGTTTAGCTCCTTATACAAGGGGCGAGGAAAATAAGGCAAGCTATATTGACTATTTTTTAATTGGGACTGAGGGTCCTATTGGTTTGAAATTTTTGAGTTGTGGGATGAACTTAAGGAACCGTTAAGATGCGAAGTTAACCTCGCCAGGGCAAAATTGCTGAGAGAAGAAGTGTGATTGAAGGGGGGTTATTGAGGTGTGAAAGGAAAGGCGTCCCCCATTTAGATGCGATTTTAGTGGAGGGTTTGAAGGGTATGGGCTTCAACGATGTTGTTCAGGATGATAAGGCTCCAAGTGCTGTTGTAAGAAAACCTGATATTATAGGTGAAGGCAGCAAAACAGTTACTACAGACTAATCAAGGAGAGATTCCGAGGATGCCTTGGTCTTTCGATGGCAAGTACGAGAGGCGGAATTATTCACTTGGGTTCCTGTGGGATCGTCTGGAAAATATTTTCCCTTCTCTAAAACGGCCTCTCGCGAGACATAACTTTGTTAATAGTTCGGTGTTTTTCCCTTCTGAATATAGAGGGGCCACTTGGCATGCTCGAGCTTGTCTTGGGATATGACGTGTATGTTTATGGCTTTTCCTTTAATCAGTTCCTTCAAAATTTTGCGTATTCTTTTTTCGTCTCTCTTAAGTTCTTTTTCCTCCTTGAGGACAACTGCTGCGTCTACGCTGGAGAGGCCCCCGAATAATCCGACTCCGTAGGGAATTACGTCAACAACTTTGTCTCCGTAAACGTTTTCGAGGCGTCGTTTAATTTCGGCTAAAACAGGGAGGAGTCCACTACGGGCACCCACGCTATTAGAATCGCACCCCTCCAACTATTCAACACCCTTAATGTATTAAGGAGGGGATTCTATTTATTTTTTTCTTTCTTCGAGTCTCTTTGGGTGGTGCACGGGTGAGGGGTGGGCTGAGGGTGCCTTATAGTCCTTCCCCTATTTCTGGGTTCCCTGCGGAGGATGGATTTTTGACTGCTTCTTGGCGCACCCCGAGGTGGCTTTCGGGAGCTGATAAGCTAGTAAACTATTTATGCTGTTGGCGCGTTGCGGTCTTGGAGGTTACGTAGCTTGAAGGGCGGACTGGATGAGGCCTTTAATCCTGAAAGTGTTGCTGATGTTGGCGCCTCCAGTAAGAGGGGTTATTTCTTCCTCAGGTCGTTCCTGAGGTTTAAGGGCAGAGTGTATGCTGTAAATCCCGGAAGAAGTGAGATACCGGAGCTGGGGTTGAAGGTTTATCCGCGCGTGACAGATATCCCTGACAAGGTGGACTTCGTCTTCATTGAGACGCCAGCGCACACGGTGCCAGGGATCGTTGAGGACTGCGTCAAGAAGGGAGTGAAACTCGTTGCCATATTTACTGCTGGCTTCAGTGAAACAGGGCGCAGGGAGGGAATAGAGCTGGAAGAGAGGATCAAAGAGGTCATTAAGGGGAGCGGTACGCGCGTCCTCGGACCCAACTGCCTTGGACTCTACAACCCGAAGATTGGCCTCGCATGGAGGGCTAACCTCCCCCTCGAGGCCGGTGACGTCGCCTTCATAAGCCAGAGTGGGGGCTTAGCCAACCTCGTGATACTCTACGGCTACACTAGGGGGCTGAGGTTCAGTAAGGTGGTGAGCTTCGGCAACGCCTGCGACATCGGGCTGGAGGAGCTCCTGCTCTACTTCAGAGACGACGGCGAGACAAGGGTTGTGGCGGCTTATATTGAGGGCGTAAAGGACGCCAGGGGCTTGGCGGAGACGTTCTTGGATGTCTCCATGAGGAAACCCCTTGTAGTGTGGAAGGGTGGGAGAAGCGAGGATGGAGCCCGAGCCTGCGCCTCCCACACTGGCTCCCTTGCGGGGAGCCACAGGATATGGGGTGCCGTTTTCAGGCAGACGGGGGTCGTAGAGGTTAGGACGCTTGAGGAGCTCGTCGACACGGCGCTCACCCTCTCTTTCCTCCCCCCGATACGGGGGAACAGGGTTGGCAGCATATCTATTAGCGGCGGCGCAAGCGTCACCATAAGCGACCTCCTTTCCGAAGCAGGCTTCAGAGTTCCTCCCCTGAATGAGGAGACCATTAGAAGAATCGACGAGGAGGTTAGGCGTGTTTACCCTGAGGGGATAAGTGTAGTCAATCCAGTTGACGTGTCCGCCGCGTACTACAACCCCGGCGCCGTCTCAGCGGTGATAGACGCCATGACGAGCGACCCGAACATTGACCTCATAGTCTTCGACCTCCCAGTCATGTACCTGGCTTACAGCTGGAGGCAGAGCGACGTCTTCAGAGGGGAGTTCATGGAGGCACTTATAAAGTCCGGCAAGAACGCCATAGGGAAAGGGAAACCGTTCGCCGTAGTCCTCTCACCAGTAGGGGACGAGGCACTGTGGGTCAGGCTGAGGGACACGCTGGTCAAGGAGAAAATACCGGTCTACCCGGACATGAGAAGGACATGTGACGCACTAAGAAACGCTAAATCCTACTACGACTTTATAGAAAGAAGGAAGAAACCAGAGGTCTACCAAGTGGCTGAAGCAAGCATTCCACTACAGGCAACATGAACGTCGATCCGCACCCATGAAAAACCCTACCAGCTTCTCCCAGAGACTCATCTCCGAGGCTAAAAGGGTTTAAATGTTTATTCCCACCACTTTCGTTCTTAACTTTTCTTGACCGCCCGTTGGGGTGACGGAAACGTGGTTTAGAGGTGCCTCTCAACGAAGTCCCTGATTTTCTCGTAGTACTTCTCGCCCGCGACGAACCATAGGTCGTTGTGGTCTGCCCCCGGGATGATGAAAAGCTCCTTGTCGTCCGCGCCAGAGCTCTTGTATAACTCAACCGCCTCGTCTAGGGGTATGAGGGTGTCGTTTTCGGCGTGTATTATCAGCGTCGGAACCCTAACCTCCCTTATCTTCGCCTTGTTCGACACGGCCTCAAGCTTCTCCCTCAGCTCCCCACTAACCCTAACCCCGAAGAGGTCAAGGAACAGAGTGAAGGTGTTCGCCACCCCGCTCTCAACTATCAGCCCGTCAACCTCGCCCTGGTAGTGGTATGCCAGCTCGACTGCTGGGATGCTCCCAAGTGAGCGCCCCATAACAAACAACCCATCCCAGCCCTCTTCCGAGGCCACGTCCTTAAACCTCCTGAAGACGGGGTGGGCGTCGCGCAGCAGGCTCGTTACCGTGGGGCTCCCCCCGCTCAACCCATACCCCCTGTACTCGGCCACGAAAAGGTTAATGCCTCTATCCGTAAAGAGCCAAGAGAACCCGTCGTAGTCTCCAGCAGTCTCGCCGTTGCCGTGAAAGTAGAGGATCGCTGGGTGCCCCTCGCCGCAAGCGTAGAACTTGCACCCCAAACGAACCTCACCACCAACATCAACGAAACACGCGACGCCAGCCCCAACAGAAAGGTCTCTTCTAGGGTAAAAAATAAGCTTCAAGACCTCTGGAAGCTCCAGGAAAGACAAGTCCACATCATGCAAGCCTCGCTCACCCAGAGCAACATCAAAACCAACGAAATTTAAGCATTATCAAGCACCATCAGAGACGCCGGGGAACCACCTCAATCCAGGCGGCTTCGCCCCCTCAATAGGCAGACATGAGAGAACCCGATTAGTAGGAGGACTATAGTGGCAGTCAAATACTGATGGAGTTCACGTGTCTTCGGAGAGCGCTTCCTCTTAATCGCCACGTAGGCAGGGTTCAACGCTTTCTCCACAACCTGTTGCGTGGCGGAGATGTCCAGTTGCACCTTCCACTCTTCCAGAGCCTCAAGAGCTTCCTCCAAACACAAGCCCAATAAAAACAACCCCAACCTCCACCATCCACACCCCTACTCAGGGGAACCAGTTTTTGAAAAGTCCTTTAATTAGGAATTTTTGCCTCCGCCTGCCTGCTGAGTTAACTTTAAATAGTCCCTCCCCCTCTTAGTGGAGAACTAAAGTGAAGTGAATGGAAGCTGACGTGTAAAGTGAAGTGGTACAGAGCTTACTTTCCGTTTAGGGTAGCTAGTGCAGCTACAATTCCGCTGATACCCCTCTACGTGAACCGGCTTGGTGGAGGGCTTGCAGAGGCAGGGTTAGCTGTCGCCATGTTCAACTTAACAGCGGCCTTTGCCTCGCTGTTTTTTGGCCGGCTTTCAAAGCCGAGAGTTTTGAGGAGCTACGCTCTTGGAGGCTTCCTGGGGCTCACGCTGGCGAGCGCCGTGTTTTACTCGGCTCCTAGCGTCGTGTACGTCTTTATGGCCAGTGCCATTGCAGGGTTCGCAACTGCCATCTGCGCTTTAGCAGCCGTTCTGCTCATAGCTGAAACGAACGAGGGCTCCTCATGGAATAGGGAGATAGGGCGGTTCAACAGGGTTAGCGACTTTGGCTGGCTTACAGGCCTAGTGGTGGGAGCGTTGTGGTCCTACTTTTCAATGGAGAAAGAGGTTTTCATAATATCGGCGACACTAGCGGGGATGAGCTTCGCTTACACCTTCACCGTGCTCAAACACCACCCATCAGGGGGAATTCACGCGGAAAGGGTCGAAGTGGACTTGGATGGTGAAGCGCACGCCACCAGTTTGGCCGCCCTTTACGTTGCATCCACGTTCCTGATGTTCATGTCCACCTCCCTCGGCTACTCTCTCCTCCCATCCTTCATTGTGGGTATGGATGGCACGAGCACGGAGGTCTTCCTCGCCTACGTTACAAGCACAACAATTTCAGTATTAACGTACCCCCGAGTTGAAGGGCTTTCTAGGGGCGACAACATCCACGTGCAGTCTTGGGCTTCAGCAGGCAGAGTGCTCATAATGGTGGCGTTCGCCCTCTCGTCCCTGCTGGTGAGAGGCAAAGGTGGAATTGTGCTGGTTATGGCGGCAATGTCCCTGTCAGGGTTCACGTGGGCCATACTAAACGTGGCTGGCCCAGCAGCGGCAATGAAGCTGGCCCACGAAAAGAAAGGGAAAATCATGGGTGTTTATAACGCAACCATCTTCCTGTCATCGATAGCTGGATCCGCCCTAAGCGGGATAATAGCTGAAAGCCTCGGCTACCCAACCCTATTCCTCACCGCAGCCCTACTAACCTTGGCAAGCATCCCCCTACTTGAAAGAGCCAGGCTCATGCTAAAAAGATCCACACGGACAGTGACGGCCACCACAACACAAAAATGCGCTACGACAACCTCCAGCTAGTTAACTTCGCTTTTCCCTTTTGCTGTATAGTTCTGGGAGGAACTTTGGTAGATTTCCCATTTCTTCTTGGCAGTGTTTACGCAGGTGCTCGGCGAAATCCCTCGGCAATGCTGCCGGTATCTTGAAGGTTGACCGCATTCTTGTCCCTCCCGGCATTGCCTCACACTCGTGCACGAGCCAACCTAGCGGGCTCCCGCTCTCGTCAAGTATGCTTGCGGCGACCGCGTGCTTGTGGGTTATGGGTATAGGCACGTTGCCCGGCGCCTCCCATCGTATGCGGAACGCGAATTCCTCTTCACCTATGCTCTCTACGGCGACGTGTACGGCGCCAAAGTGCCCCCTCTCCTTCGGGTGAACCTCCCACGTGAAGCCCTTGTGGTCTTTGGGGTGCCAAAGCGCTTAGCGCTCCTCATCTATGTTATCCCACCACCAGTCGATCATCTCAGGCGTTACACCCTTCAACTCATGATCACAATAACGTCAACATATTTTATCTCTAATGAAACCCTCCTCCAACCCTAGTTAATTATGCCTCCACGAAATTTTCGTCAGCTCTTTGCGTTTGAAAAACTCTTTAAGTTTTGTGGCGGTGGCTGCCGTTTGGTTTTTCCTTGACTTTCTGTTTAAAGGTTAAGTGGGTAGCCGGGTTCAGTGAGAGAGGAACCTGAGTTTTAGTATGCTGAGCATTTCCCTTCCGTTTACGATCATTCCTGTATCGTTGTTGAAGAAGACGTACACGGACTCAGGCTGCTCCGCTGCTATGTTGCCCGCGACCTCTTCGAGCTCTCCCCTGCTGTAAACGTGGGAGTACCATGATGTTCTTCCGTGCATTCTGAGGTATACTCTCCCGTTGACGGACATGATGCGCCTTGGCAGGTCTGGGGCATCGACCGATACGAGCGTCAAGTTGAGGCTGCGCGCCCACCTAACCCACTTGTCGGTGAACCACTCCTCGTTTCTCCACTCCATGGCGAAGCGTGAACCCAATTCTACCTCCTCAACGAATCTTTCTACTTTTTCCACGCTCTTTCTCGTCGGCTTCATGTTGGGTGGCAGCTGAAAAAGGTAGAAGTCAACTTTCCCGTCTAGGGGGGTGAAGAGCTTCCTGAACTTCTGCCACGTGGAGAGTGCCCTCTCATTGAACTTGAAGACGTGGGTCACGAAGCGTGAAACCTTAACAGCCCACCTGAACCACTCAGGCGTTTTCTTAGCCCAGCTCTTAACTTGGCTTGGAAAAGGGAACCTGTAGTAGCTTGCGTTGAGCTCAACAGAGTTCAAGCCGCTCTCCCTAACATACCAGTCAAAGCTCCCCTCAGGGTTCCAGAAGTAAGCCCAACCGCTCGTCCCAACGAAAACTCTCAACCAGCACACCACCACCTAAAACTTGGAGCAGAGCAAAAAATAGTTTTCCAGTGGGGACGCGAGGAAAAAGATAACTGAAAATGGGGTGGACGCAGACTTGAAGACCCGACCACCTCAGCCAGCAGCCCTCCTTAGTGGTGTAGCCGATTAACCCTGGGGGGCTCACGCACCTATCCCGGCGGCTTCGTGTGGACGGCGCCCATTTCCACCGGCGCCTCCGTTGGACTTATATGACGCATTCTCTCCTCGTTAAACTATGAGCGTTGATGATGTCCTGGTCAAGGCTTTGAGGTTTCTTGAGGCCAGAGGGCTAAAGGTTGACCTTTCCGGTGGTGAAGCTAGGAAACTGGTTGACACGTTCAGGAGGGGGGCTGAAGGGGGCCGCCAATTAAGCCGTACCACATTGACCCGTCGAACACCGCCATCTACTCCTACCTTGAGGAGGTTAAACCAGTAGTTTACGCTGAGCAGAAGTTCGACGGAACCCACGTACAGCTTTCGGAGAGAGGCGTCTTCAAGCATGACGGGGCGCTGGTGACCGGAGACCAGCTCGGCGGCCTACTATACGTCGCCGCCTCAGAGCCCGATAAGGCTGGGTGCATGCTGAGCATGGTTGAAGAGGGATACGTTGTAGAGGCTGAGCTCTTCGGGAGCATGTACACGCCTATGGGGTTCCACAAGAGTTACGGGAACCCTTCGACCTAGTGGTCTTTGAAGTGGGCGCTGGAGGAAGGTGGATTCCCCCGCCAGGGAAGTATGATGTATATGAGGAGTTCGGCGTCCCGCACCCTGATGCCGTGGAGGTGAAGTACGAGGGTGCGCTTCAGCTGAAGAAGGAAGTTGAGAGGGTAGCTGGCAGGCCGGAGTGGTTCGAGGGGGCGGTCGTCAAAGCCCCGTTCAAGCCCTCAGCAGGGAGGTTCGCGATAAGGGAGTACGTGAAGACGGGGAGCCTCATCATATTCAAGGTCAAAAAGGCCGTTGAAAGGAAGTCCAAGGAGAGGAGGGAGAGGCAAGTGGAAGTAAAGGGGGCCGCGGCTTCTGAGGCATATCAGGCTCTGAAGTGGGAGGCGGTGGATGAAGTGAGAAAAATCGCCGCTGACTGGGGGACAACTACGTTAAGGAAGTGCGAAACACTGCAGCGATCATAGAGAAAGTGGTGAGGTACCTCAGTGAGGCCCACCCCGAGCTCGTGGAAAAAGCCATGGCGGAGGGGTTCACCGAGAGAGACCTGAGAAAAGCGGTCGGCGAGGCCATAATGGACGCCAGAAGACAACAGGTAGGGCGCAGGATAGGCAGGTTGCCAAACAACAGCACAAAAATCAGCTTCCCTGAATAGAGCGGCGGTGCTCAGCATTCAGCCCACCGCTAGCTTCATCATTACGTCTCCTCTTTCGGGCTCCCGTCCTCGGATACGTAGCGCTTAACTATTGCAGTTGAGTCAAGGTATAAGATGTTCAAGCTCTTCCCCTTATCTCTCTGACGGCCTCGCCGGCGCTTGTCTTCACGTTGGGCTTCACGGGATTAATGGATAAGGGCGCCTCCCGCTTTCGAGCATAGCCTCCAAAGCCTCGGCGACGATTGCTTCGCCAACCTCCTCTTTCTATGGTTTCCTCCACGGTTCGGCTGATGGGTCTTCAGCCCTCCTGCTAACCACTGCAGCCCTAAACCTCCTCCACAATTCGGAGTCTATCATCACACTAGTCTTATTTTTCTCGCTCAACTAGAACACCGAGAGAATATTTAAGGTTCCCGGGATTTGTCCGGAGGCCGCATCCTCACGTGCCGGTGACTACGGTTGAAGCTGACGCGGCGAGCAAATCCACCCGACCCGCCGCCCGGGTGGTTAGCAGTCTTCCTTCCTCTGATCACTGCACTTTTTACCGCAGCTCTTTCCTCCACTTGAAGGAACGTTCCGGGGGGATTAGGTTTCTCGTTGGTCTGTCTCCAGATGCCTTTTATCCTCTTTGGGAAGGCTTCCAACTGGACGTGTTCCCTAGGGTCTGTGTGGCTTCTGAAGGTTTTCTCCTGCTTGAGAAAACAATTTCTCCTTTCTTTAAGGCGATTAGTTCTCCTGGCTCGAGGTGTACCCATTCTTCATCTGTCAGGTAGACTGGTTTTCCGGTGTATCTTTTCGAGAGTGTGGCCACCACGAATCCCTGCGAGCCCTCATCCCTCACTTCTTGTAGCACGGCTTTTTCATCCATTTTCAGCTGGATGGTCGGGAAGGGTGAGCGCCTAAAGGTGAGAGCCATCCCATTGTATCCCTCAGAATCATGGTAGACGAAGAGGTGGCTGCCGTCGCTCATCGCGCAGTTAAGAAAAAGATATTCGTTGAGCTCGGAGAGCTTCTCGTGGAGCCACCTGAACTCGCTGCTCCTCCAAGACTCAACGTTCCTTTCGATACAGTCTAAGAGGTGGCAGAAGACGTACTCTGCGCCTGTTCCGCCGATTGGCTTAAACCTTCCGAGCGGGAACCTCCCTTTGAACTCTGTCCTTTTTACGCCCGGCTTGAGGGAGCCGTTATGCGCGAAGACGTACGCCTTCCCCCTCAGTTCCCTCCAGAAGGGGTGGGTGTTCATGTATGATGGGAGCGCCAGCCGGACGTCTGAAGCCCGGCGGACGTGAGCTATGAATATCTCGGAACGCAACTTCACGCTCTCGAAGAGAGTGACGAAAAGCCTGCTCTCCGACGCCCTCACAGGCTCCTTGACCACTTGGACTGATCTATCAGGGTACCACGCCAAGCCCCATCCGTGACTGTTAAACCTTTCCTTAGCCTTGAATCCTCTGAGAGCGAACAGGGCTGTGACGGGTTTACTGAAGCACGCCGCCAAAAGGTCGCACAAGATGGTTCCCCTCACGAGCTGACCTTTAAAATCCTGTGTGTATCATCCGAGCGCGTAATAATTAAAGGTTGATGCCGGTACTGGCTCACCCCCACCCCATCAGACCACTACGCGCAAAAAAGGGGATGTCCCCCTCTTGTTCCCCCAGTTTATGAGGGCAAAGTAAGCGTAAGATTTGTATTTTGCTTGTCCACGTTTTGGTGGTTGGTGGTGGTGTTTGCGGGAGGATAATCTGCCCCTGCTTAAGAGAATAGTTGACGGTTACATGGGGAGGGTTTCCGGGTTAAGGGAGCATTGTGAGAGGTGTTTGAGGAGTGAGAGGTGGGGTGGGAGTGTCGTGCTAATGATTGTCGACGCCGCCTTCACTTCGATAGGGCTAAACTACTTCACGGCTGTCGTTCCTAAGGTTGAGGAGTTTAGCAGGAGGTTCGTTGAGACTGGGAGGCTGACGCGCCTAAGGGATCTCGCCGTGGCAGACGTGGAGGAGCTCAGGAGCATTTGGCGTAACAGGAGGTCTTGGATGGTTGCGAAGGGTGTAGCCTCCTACCTTTCAACACTGGGCGGCGACGACAGAGACGCACTGAGGAGCTGGGCTAGGAGCTCAAGCCTCGAAAACTGGAGGGATGACCCCGTCGGCAAGGTGAAGGGGGTTGGGCTCGTCACCTTCCAGTACCTCAGGATGATGGGCGGAGTTGACACAGTCATGCCTGACAAAATAGTTAAGAGAGTGATAAACGGGATACTCCTAGAGGCTGGGCTTAAACCCGTAGAGGACGACCTGGAGTTCGTGAGGATGATGGAGTGGCTGGCCAAAGCCTGCGGCTACAGGCCAATAGAGCTCTGCTGGATGACTTGGCTAGTGCAGCCAGAAGGAAAAAGGATGCGGATGGAGAAATACTCCGCGATACTCCCAAAAATATAGAGTGGTTTACGTTGCAGAGCTTTCATGCCGGATCCGGCTAAGTTTCCGCGAGGTAAGTGTAGACCTTGATGTTTTTACTTACAGCGAAATCGTAGGCTTTCTCGTCGATTGTCGGTGTAGCAATGATCAAGCGCGGCTTAACCCCCTTCTTCTCCTCGTAAAGCTCACCAACTCTAAGCAGCTCCGCAACGTCGCTCTTTTGAACCCTCGCCTTAACCTCCACCAACATGTGGACGTCGTCCCTAATGAGCAGGTCAATTTCAACCTCCGACGGCTCCCCATAAACTATCCCCTTATCGTCAAACAGCTTTAACCTCGTGACCTTAGCTCCCTTAGCCTCCTCAACGAGATCCATCATCGCACTCCGAAAGGCAGCCTCAGCCCTAATCCCCCACCTACCGCCAAGCACAGAAATCAAACCCTCCATTCTACTAAACCCTTTCTGCATGTCGGCCCTAAGATTCTTGACTTCACCCCATAGGGCGACTATCTCCTTGCTGTGCTCCTCAAACCTCTTGTTGAAGTCCTCACGCAGCGTCACCAGCTCCCTGCGCAGCTCGTTCGTCTCCCTGCGCAGCTCAGCAATCTCCTTGCTGTGCTCCTCAAACCTCTTGTTGAAGTCCTCACGCAGCGTCACCAGCTCCCTGCGCAGCTCGTTCGTCTCCCTGCGCAGCTCAGCAATCTCCTTGCTGTGCT
>JAHAWR010000145.1 GCA_018383835.1 Candidatus Jordarchaeia archaeon
GCCTCCTCGCCAGCCCGTCGAGGAGCATCGAAGACGGGGAAGCCCTCCATCTGTATAGGTTCACGCAAGCATTTAGCTGTCTTCCAATCCTCAACCCGCAAGTGCACTCGTAGCTTGAAGTAGGTTGCTTTTGCCTCTTCAGAGTTTGAGGGGGCTGGTGAAAATACATATATGATGGCTCTCTTATCTTTTAAAGCTGGTGATGCGCTTTATCTCGCTTGGAGTCCTTCTTCGATCTCTGAGAGTTCCGAATCCTTTCTTTTTTACTTCTGGATTGTTTTTGTTGAAGTTCTTAAGAGCTTCTTTGAGTGCATAGAGCCTTTCCATCGATATTTTATTGCTGCTTATGATTATTTAAGTCATTTTACCGTGAAACTGCTGATGATAGTGGTAACACTCATTGTCCTTAAAAGAGGGATGTAGCGAGAATCAAGCAAACTAGAAAAACTTCTCCTTCTTCCTTTTTGTGTCAGCATTCCACTAGCAAGGCGAATTGTATTTTAACAAAGCAGCACCAACATTTTTAGGAGCTGGAGTGGAAAGGTAGGAGAGGAGACGATGCCTGAAGTAATCCCTTTAAAAAAAGGAGAAGTAGTCTGCACTAGGCTGATGATGATAGTGGTAACACTCATTGTCCTTAAAAGAGGGATGTAGCGAGAATCAAGCAAACTAGAAAAACTTCTCCTTCTTCCTTTTTGTGTCAGCATTCCACTAGCAAGGCGAATTGTATTTTAACAAAGCAGCACCAACATTTTTAGGAGCTGGAGTGGAAAGGTAGGAGAGGAGACGATGCCTGAAGTAATCCCTTTAAAAAAAGGAGAAGTTAAGCGCCGTAGAAGAGAAGACGCATTGTTGGGTTTAAGTTGCTTCGAAAATTTTTCCTTCACAGTTTGGGGGGTTATATGAGGTGACTTTTATGTCGAAGCCCTTGCCCAGAGCTGTTTCGGCTATGCCCGCCAGCGTTATCAGCCTAGTGCAGACTACTTCTCCGAATATGTTGTGTACGCCCTCTTTGTTCAGGGAAGTGCAGGCGTTTGCGTAGTTGCAGTGTCCGCTAAGTTTAACGTAGACGTCGCTTCCTTGTCTCGCCAAAACTAAGTGCTCGTCCCTTATAAGTCCTATTTTAACGAGGAAATTCTTATACCTGCTCAGACAATCGTAGAGGTCGGTTGAGTCCTTGAACAGGTCGTGGAGGCCAAGTGACTTGACAAGTATGCCGGGAACTTTTTTGGCTACGTGTCTGGCCACTATGCCGCTTGAGCCCTCAATCAGGCTTTCTCCCTTCGCTATTCCGTATGTGAGAGCCTCCTCGCATGGATGCTTTTCAGCGGCGTCGAGAAGCATTTTTTCAAGCTCGTCGAGCGAGACCTCACCGTCTACGGCTCCGAAACCATAGTTTCTTTGAGCATATTCCAACGTGCTTTTTACTATGAGGCGCAGATTTGCCGGTGAGACCAGTGGGTCACCCTTCAATGTGGCGATCACTGCTTTAATAACCTGTGGATTTCCAACAGGCAAACGGCTTTCCTCCAATGATGTTTTCAACGATAATACTGATTTGGGCTATTTATTTTTTCTCATAATTGAATTATTTGCAATAAAAAAGAAGTTTTTTGGAAATTTTTAATAAAGCTCGGGGGCTCCATCTTCCCGTTAGACGATAAAGAAAGGGAGGTGGCAAAGAAAGTTTAATATATTTTAAAGAGAAAAAGAGTTATTTAGAAGTTGCTCTCGGAGGGAGGCTTTTGTCGCTGAAAAAGTGGAGCTTACACTATCCTGTGAGTGGAAAAATGAACCTGGACGCGTTCCTTTCCACGCACTATTCAACGCTGGACTACCTCTTGGAGAAGAGAGGAGGAGACATTACCGCGGCCGTAAGGGATGGATGGGAGCTGGGGAGAAAAGCTGGGTCAATGTTCTTCATTAAGTTCTCTGAGGACCTTAAAAGGCATGGCAAAGATCTGAACGGACTTGCAAGGATTCTAAACGCCGCCTACCAGTCAATTTCAAGCAAAAAGTTCGACAAGATAATAGTTGAGGAGGGGAGCATAGCGTTCGAAGACTATAAATGTCCAATATGTGGGGACTACACACTGCCAGACGAGCTTAAGAAGGAAGGAAGGGTTTGCATAGTGATTGACGGCATCTTCGTGGAAATGTGCAACTTAATGGGGCTCAAAGCCGAGTCCTGGGAGACTAAGTGCAGGGCTGCCGGAGACGAGTACTGCAGACACGAGCTGAAAATAACCAAGTGAAACGTGTTTGAAGCCTATTTTAATTTGATGTTACCGGTAATGGTTGGAGGAGGTGAGTTGGTTGGGGTTGAAAGGATGGATTGCGTGGCACGCTGTAGCCAAGAAGATCGACTTAGACGCTTTGCTCTCAACGACCCTTGCCACGTATGAAATGCTATTAGAGAAAGAGGGAGATGCTGAAAAGGCGACGCGCGCGTTCTGGAACATAGGGAGGAAAGCTGGAGCAAGGATGCTTGCAAAGTATGCTGAACATGTAGGGAAGCATGCTGTCGAGTTCTACGAGTTCGCGAAAACCTACAATTTCGCGTACTACTTCTACACGGGTAAAACCTACGACAAGATCACAATTATTCCTGAGGAGAAAAAGATTGTTTATGAGGACTACAACTGCCCCCTTTGCAGAGGAGTACTCGCTCCAAAAGAGATAAGGGACAAGGTTAGGATCTGCATAACAGTCGACGGCATATATACCGAGGTCTGTAAGCTCAGAGGTTTTAACGCCGAGTCCTGGGAGACTAAGTGCAGGGCTGCCGGAGACGAGTGCTGCAGACATGAGCTGAGGCTCATAGACTAAATCGATCACCCTTTTCCTCCACTTCTAGTGTGAAACGTCCTTTTTCTTTCCTAATTTTTTGTCTCATTTCCTAATTTTCGTCTGGAAAGCTTTTTTGGGGGCGATTTGTCCCTTTAGAAGGAGGAGGTTCTCATTTGTTCGGCTGGTGTGGTGAAATCTTAGTGGTTGACCTTTCCTCTATGAAGGCTAAGCGTGTTGAAGCTGACAGAGAGCTTTTATATGGCTACATGGGTGGCAGAGGGCTCGGCGCCAAGATGCTTTACGATCATACTTCGCCGTCGGCTGACCCCTTCTCCCCCGAGAATATTCTGGTTTTCGCTGTCGGTCCACTAACGGGGACGAGGGTTTACGCTTCAGGCAGGTATGCCGTAGTTGGGAGGTCTCCTTTGACTGGAGGGTGCTTTTACTCGAGTTCTGGAGGCTTCTTTGGCGCATCGCTCAAGAAGGCTGGTTTTGACGCGCTGGCGGTGAGGGGTAGGGCTGAGAAGCCAGTGTTGCTTGTGGTGGATGATGGTGATGTCGAGTTTAG
>JAHAWR010000022.1:0-7971 GCA_018383835.1 Candidatus Jordarchaeia archaeon
GTTGTCAGTTCGTCGGCAACCCTCAATAGTTCTAATACATCTTATTTTTTGTTATTTTATTGTTGGATTGTCCGTGTGGTGGCTTCAAGGGAGCTTCTTGGCTTCTTTAAGCGTGTAGAGTCTTTCACTCATTAGTAATTTATCTATACTTACAACTATTTAAACCTTCCTACTCGGAAACTGCTAACCACGGCTTCTTAACTTGAGGAAATAACTAAATTTTGTCGATAAAGTTTAATTACTTCTGTTTCCCTTCTTTTTTGTGAGGAAAGGGTGATATTTTGTCGAACCAGGTTTTTTATTTACCTGAGGAGGCTAAAAGCGCCCTGGTTCTGCTTTCCCAGATGTCCCGGGGGGAAAGGTTAAAGAACGTCGTTAAGCGGCTTGAACGCTCCCACAGGCCCTGGACCTGTGGCAAGGCGGAGATGACCCCTGAGGAAACTATAGGGTGGCTGGTCGAGAAGGGGCTGGCCACGATGACCAAGGCTGGATGGGTCGAGATAACCCCTGAAGGAAGAAAACTTGTCCAGAAAATATGGACTGAGGTGCATAGGCAGAAGGCAACCTAGCTGAACTCATCCCTTATCTGACTTTCCCTTTTTGCGGGAAATCGTGCATGACACTCCCTTTCTTCACTCTTGCTCCCTTTACTTCTCTCTTGCGGTGTATCGCTCTATTATGGTCCACGAGTATATTGGGCCGTACCTTCTTTCTGCTTCCTTGTCGTATTCGCCCTCTATTAGGGGTTTGGGGTCCCTGAACACTACCCTAGTTATCATGGATGCTTCCATGGAGAATTCAGGGTAGAACTCTATGAACTTTGAAGAGGGCTTAAGTACCTTTTTAACGTATCTATAGTACTCCTCAAGGCTCTGCATTTTGGTCGCCTCGAGGAGGAGTGCCATCAGTTTTTCGTCCTCATTTCTTGGCGTGATGTACTTTATGGATGCTGGCAGCATTCCTTGTATGACTCCGTTCATCTCGTTGGTTATCAGCCTTAGGAGCTTCTGCCTAGTTTCAAACTCCATTAAGAGCGGTTCGTTCACGGTCTGGAAGACGAAGTAACCGGCGGTCTCGGTGCCCTGCTTGAGGGCTGAGGCCCCCCTACTCACGAAGAGGAGTATCCCGCCCAAGCAATGTGGCGAATCCGTGCAGAACGTGTCAAAGGATCCTTGGAGTTCCTCCGGGAGGGGGTGGACAAGGTTATGCTTGAAGGTTTCTATGTCCAGCCCATACTTCTTGGAGAGCTCCCCTATTCCCTCTAGGAGCCTTTCATCTAAGTCTACGACCACCACTCTTTTTGGCCTCCCTAGGAGGCTGCATGTAACACTCAAGAAGTCGTCGTCCCCTACAAATATCATCTCTTTTCCGTCAACGTCTTGGAAAGACTGCATGAACGCGAACTTCCTCATCAAGCTGTCGCGGTTTATCGGAAGCTGTGAAAACTCGTATATTATCCCCATGTCCCTTTTTCTCAAGGCGTCCTCAAACATTTCAGCATTAGGGAGCGCGTAGACCGCCCCCCGAACTTCAAGTTCAACAAGTGACTTTACATTCCACTCGACCTTAGACGGAAGCCTCACGGTTAACCTCTCACCGTCAACCTCAAGCAGCCCCCTGTAGTAGAGGAAGCCTAAAGCAGCCATGACCGATAAAACCTTCATCTTGCATGCTATTCCCCCTATCGTGGTTCCATCCTTAAGTATCCGGAGAAGCCTCAGCGCCTCGTAAACCGTCAGGTTCGGGTCGTTGGCCACAAGAGACCTGCAGACGCCCACCATCTCCTCCAAGAACTCTTCGTCCACTCTCAGCTAAACCACCCCTCAGCATCTCTCCGCGAACTCGAGCTATGCATAGTACGCAGCCCAGTTACCTGTCAATCTTCCTCCTCTACCAGTCCTCTCTTTATCTCCAGCTCCATGTGGCGCTTAGCTCTCATTCTCGACGTAATGTAGCGGTAAGCCTCCCAACACTTTTCAACGTCGCCGCACGTGAATATGTCTATCGCCGCATAGCCGTCCTCCGGCCAAGTGTGAATTGAGACATGCGACTCCGATATCAGAATTATGCCGCTAACCCCCACTGGCTCGAACTTGTGAAACTTCACGTCCAGAACGTTCAACCCCGCTATCTCAGTGGCCTCTAGGAGGACCTCCCTAATAAACTCTAAGTCGTCTAAAACTTCAGGGTCTGCGAAGATCTCACCTATAATGTGGTGTCCCCTAGGAACCATCACTACCACCTCCCTTTGCTTCTACAAGTAGAAGAGAAGTGTGGGACTCCACATGGGAAGGGGAGACGCCGAGGGACATGAAGTGCGGAGCGAGAAACCTACTAACGGCTACCCAACCCCCAAAGGGGGCATTCATCGCCTCACAAACCACTGAACAATTGGGCAGCCAAACTCGTAGTACCATCTCCCCTTAGAGGAAGCATGGGTTTCTAGCACCTAACTTAAAATCATTTCGCAATATAAATATTACCCCCCTCACCTAGGAGGGTGCACTGCTCCTTTTCCAAGTAAAGTTTTTAGCCTCTCCGTTGCTCGATAAATGCTAACAAGGAGGGATACTCGTGAAGCTCGTCTCATTCTCCCTGGATGGAGCTCCAAGAGTAGGTGTGCTGGCTGAAGGCAACGTGGTGGATCTCGCCTCCCTTCTCAGGGAGGCGGGCGAGGGTTTGAGCGTAGTCTCCATCCTGTCCGCCGGTGAGCCACTTTTAGAGCGGATCCGCGAAGCGGCCCTCTCCCTCTCAGATAGGCTCCAAGATGCCGGTCTGCGTGCTAAGCGTGTGGTGTACCCTCTCGCCGACGTGAAGCTGATGGCGCCCGTCCCCAGACCGGGAAAGATAATATGTCTCGGGTTAAACTACTCCGACCACGCTGAGGAGGCGGGAATGAGTCCCCCCGAGGAGCCCGTCCTCTTCTCCAAGCCGGCGACAGCAGTTGTTGGGCACGACGACCCAGTAATTTACCCGAAGGTTTCAAGCCAACTTGACTACGAAGTGGAGCTCGCAGTCGTAGTGGGGAAAAGGGGGAAAGACATCCCCGAGGAGGACGCGTACGATTACGTGGCAGGGTACACGGTGTTCAACGACATCTCCGCTAGAGACATCCAGTTCAGGGGCATCCAGTGGTTTAGGGGTAAGAGCTTCGACACCTTCGCCCCCATGGGTCCATGCCTCACATTGAAAGACGAGATCCCAGACCCTCATAACCTGAAAATACAGATGAGAGTCAACGGGGAACTCAGGCAGAACAGCTCAACTAGGAACATGATATTCAAAATTCCTTACCTTATATCATTCATATCTGCAGGAATGACGCTGGAGCCGGGCGACGTGATAGCAACCGGAACTCCCTCAGGCGTCGGCATCTACTCTAAACCCCAACCAAAACTACTGAAACCCGGAGACGTGATGGAAGCAAGCATAGAAAAAATAGGGACCCTCAGAAATAGAGTTGTAATACCCTAACTAGTGATCCCTCGCCCCACTCAGAAACTCATCTACAATAAGTTCGAGGGGGGCCCGTCACGCCGTCGACAATTTTTAACCGACCACCTCTCCCGGAGGATGATAACTAGGACCCTCCACTGCTGGCTTCTCCTCTCTACTTGTATTTTTTCTCCTCTTTGCCTCCCACTCTGCCCACTTGTTTGACGAGAACAGGAAGGCTGTTATTGCCTGAACAGTCTGCCCGATGACGTAGGATGCGGCGAATCCCATGGCTTGAAGCCACCCGCCGAGCAGCGCTATTCCCGCTATGTACACGACGAACATCGCGGCGTAGCTCAACATTGCCGTGTTCGCCTTCTCTTTACTGTAGAGCTCGCTCACCTTTATGTACGCTACGCTGGCGGGAATAACTGATAGGCTGAGCATCTGGATCACACCTACGCTCCCCCCAAAGTCTGGGAAAAATATCTTAATGACGTATGGGACCAAGATGATCCCGGCCGCGCTTGTCAGCCCCGCGGCAGCTATGCCAAGCACCTCGACCTCCCTCCTGACTTTCCCCCCGGACTTCTCCGGAAGAAGAAAGCTGAACAAGCTCGTGGGGATTATCATCAGCCCCATGAGAAACTGGAAGGCGAGATGGTAGTTGCCCAACGCAGACATGCCGAAGAGGGCTCCTATCACGATTTTGTCAATGTTTCCTATTGAAGCAGCAAATATGTTTGACGCCGAAGCCGGAAGCCAAAACCTCCACTTAGCGTAAACCTCTCCAAAGGAAAAGTTAATGTTAAGAAGCCTAAAGTAGCGGTATCCGGCAGCCAAGTATGCTAAACCGTATAAGAAGAGCACCCCCTCCTCCAACTGGAGGAAGAACCATCCTGTGAAGGCGACGAGTAGATAGAACAAGGCTACGGCGACGCATTGCCCCACCCTCATCCACAGTATAGTATAAGCATACTGCTTGTACTCCTGTCTGCCGAGAAGGAAGGAGATGGAGATGTTGTAGGCTGTACCTCCAAACAGCACGAGAATGGCGGGTAGGAGGGGTGCGCGGAAGAAGAGAACTGCAGCCAGAATCACTATAGAGTAAACGGCATCAGCGATGAGGGTAAATGTTGCGGACTGCCTCACGAAGTCTATATTCTTCTCCTTAGGGTAAAATGTCGTAATAGCAGTCGTTAAGCCCAGAACAGATAGTGTAGCACCCAGAAACCCGGCCGAAATGTTATAACTTATAACACCATAACTCTCCACGCCTAAAATGCGAGCCGCGATGAAAAAGAAGAGGAAACCTAAGCCACCATTCGCAATGTTCCCGACGCTTACATAAATAAAGCCCTTAACCCTGAGCCCCTTCTTAACAAGATCTAGTAGCTCCAAGAATCCCACCCGAGAAACAAAGCCATAAAACCGGAATCACTA
This sequence comes from Candidatus Jordarchaeia archaeon, assembly GCA_018383835.1. GTDB lineage: Archaea > Asgardarchaeota > Jordiarchaeia > Jordiarchaeales > Freyrarchaeaceae > DTBI01. The sequence goes on from JAHAWR010000022.1 coordinate 4,879, forward strand.
TAAAAGGATTTCCGCAACGCCACAACACAGCCTGCTCACCCAAACACCACTTAAAACTTGAACCTCCCGAGGCCTTTAACTAGATTGCAAAGCTCTGTAAAACATCCCATCGCAACGAGAATCAACCTCCAGATAAAACGAAGGGAGGGCAGTAAGGGCTGACTAAGGAAGAACCTCTGAATACCAACCAAGGGAGAATGAGCTCCAGGTAGTCAAGACTCGGCTCTTCCTTACTCACCAACTGTTAGTTCTCCTCAACTCATCTCTAAATTCTGCTTGGAGCCCGGCGTGAAACATAGGTTGCCCCTCGGAGGAGGAATGTCTGCGTCCCCTACGAGTCAGGTCAACAAAAGAGCTGGATTTCACGCGCCCAAGGGTTAAACGCAGCAGATTTATCCTCCAAGCAGTTCCCCGCTCTTTTTTGAACACTCCAATTTTTGCAATGGACTGCAACCGCAACTTTTAAGTTTATATTCTCTCACTTATGGTCTTCGTGGTTTTGAGGGGGCGTGTTCATGCGTCTCTCCATTATTATTCCAACTTATAATGAACGTGACAACTTAGAGGAGCTCGCCGAACGCCTCCGCTCAGCACTAGGAGAGGCAAAATACGAGCTGGTTATAGTCGATGACGGTAGCCCTGACGGGACGGGCAAGCTGGCAGAGGAGCTGGCTAGGAGGCTCGGCAACGTAAAGGTCATGCACAGGCCTGGCAAGTGTGGCCTCGCCTCCGCCGTCGTGGATGGACTCATGGTGGCGGAGGGAGACGTGGTGGCGGTCATGGACGCCGACCTCCAGCACCCCCCGGAGATCCTGCCAAGAATGATTGAGGAAATAGTGAAGGGGGCAGACTTGGTCGTGGCGAGCAGGTACGTTAAGGGCGGAGGCGTGGAGGGATGGTCCCAGTGGAGACGTCTAGTATCCCGCGTGGCGACACTAATGGCCCGCCTCTCCATACCACGCGCTAGGTGGGTGAGAGACCCCCTCTCGGGTTTCTTCGCCTTTAAAAGGAGCGTCGTGGAAGGATTAGAGCTTAACCCGAAAGGTTTCAAAATACTTCTCGAAATAATCGCCAAGGGGAACTTCCGGAAAGTGGTGGAGACACCATACACGTTCCAGATTCGCAGGAGAGGAGAGAGCAAGCTGAAAACCTCAGAGTACTTAAACTATGTGGCACACCTCAACAAGCTCCAGAAAGAAACCATAAAAAAAGCTCTTTCAAACCTGTGGTGCACGGCGAAGCCCACGTAAAGCAGCGGGGCACCGCTAAGTTTTTTAAAAACACAAGGCTAAAAAGCAATGCGTTCCCCCATAGTTCGGGGAACGCTTGAGCGAGGTGTCCATCTTGGAGTTGCTGCCCCCCATCCTGGAAAGGCGCACCGCCCCCTACATAGGGGCGTCCCTAGCATCCGCCCCCATCATCGCAGCACTTTACGCAGCAGCAAGATACGCCTTCTCGCCCCTCTACCTCCCACTACAGCTGGGAAAATACCTGTGCTACATCAACACAAACATATTCTCGGTTGGGGGCTACGCCGTTAAGGCGGCCGCCTTCACCGTACTGGCGGTAGCGCTAACGGTTGCCGCAGTTAAGGCCTCCAGCAAACTTACAGGAGAAGTCGCCCGCCTCAGCAGGTCCCCCCTCACCTACCTTGAATACTGGAGGGAGAACAAGCGAGCCTCAGCCGCCCTACTAGTCCTCGCATACCTAGCCATAATAGTCCACGCCTCAGCCGCAACTCTAATATGGACCAACATCCTCCGAGAACACCTAGCAACCCTACACTCGATCCTCCTGTCATCTGCAGCTGCATCCATAGCCTTCTCAGTAGCCCTACTAATCCTCCCCAACCTTGACGACACAGCCCAGCTCACAGAAGCATGCAAGAAGCTGGTGGAAGAAGTCTCTGAGCCATCCACGAAAGAAGACTACAAGAAAATAGAGCTCCTCACGCTTATCCTCCACGTAATGGTGACCGACGCAGTCCTGCGAAACATAAAGCAGATTGGAGGACTTAACATCCAACCATACTTGGCAACCATAACCCTCGCCATGATCCAGGGAGAGAAAGGCAACGTGCAGAAAGCTAAGCAGGCAGCCACAAAGCTCCTAGACCAGCTGGCAGGCGGCGAATACAACCTCCTGCTCCAGACCCTCATAGAAGCGGAAAAACAACTACCAGAAATACCAGAAATATCAAAAAAAATGGAGCTTACACTAAACGAGCCAGCACAATTCATATACGCCCCAAGAACAAGAAGAAACCTAGCACTAAGGGCACTCCTACTGATCGCTGCCGCCTCAGCCACACTAGTAGCAATAAACATACTCAAGTGGCTCTTCTACTTCTCCACCAGTTAACCGATATTTGAATCCACACAAAAACAGCACATGAAAAACTGGTAGAGCAAAGCGATTTTCGAACCCTCTAAAATCCCCAAAAATCGGTATCAAGTCACAGTTGCTACTCCAACTGATCCCCCCATATTGAACCGAAAAAGAGCTGAAAAACAACAACCACCAAGTCCCCATATTCACTCCTCAGGGTCCTACCCCTCTTCAAATACTCCTGCAAGCCTCAACTACTGCTCTATCCTTCGTCAATTGGTTAACGGCATCTCTTAGTGTAAATTCTTGCCGAGCATCATTGGCTAATGTTGGACACCTCGCAACCACGTATTCGGGGTTCAGCTCAGACAACACCCCAGCAACCTCCTCGTTGTCCATTCCGTGCCTCCGTCTCAGCCTCAAGAAGCTATGAGTACTTGGAGGAGAGGCGCGCTTAACTTTAATAAAAAAGTCGCTTTCAAAATCTTCTCGGTAGCCTGCTGACTAAAGAAAAACGCTGGCATAGTAGTGTCCGGCCTCAAGCAAAACTTCAGTGGTCTTTGTCCTCCAATGCCTGCTCCTAGCATCCTCCCTCAACACGAAACCCCGAAATAACACTAAACCCGCCAAACTAATGCCTTAATAGTTCTAGTTGAGTTGGCCAAAATACTTATCAACAAACTTATTTGTTTGTGTTCAGTGGGTTCGACCATTGATTAGAAGTCGCGTCAGGTCGAAAGGCAGGCTAAGTCGGATCGTAGCCAT
>JAHAWR010000022.1:7985-8355 GCA_018383835.1 Candidatus Jordarchaeia archaeon
CCACCCTTACAAGAAAGTAGTTTTTAGAGTCGAGAATGAAAGCTAGTCGTTGAGCCCAAGTACTTAAGCCTAAAGATCAGTCTTAGAGGGCCCCTGCTTCTCTAGAGCTAAGGTTACGTTTAAGGATTTCGTCAGGGAGACGCTGAAGTAGCTCCCTCACAAAAAATGGGCGAGCCCCCAGAAAGAGCCCACCTAGAGAGAGAAAGGTGCTTGATGGAGAGGAAGCAAATTCCTTTTACGAGGATCCGCTGATTGTCTGGGAGGTAAAGTCGTACGCTGAGAGCAACAAAAAGTGGGAGAAACTACTAAGGAAATCCGGACATAGCCAGAGGAAAGTACGGGCAGAACTAAAACTACCCCGCTGTCCTCT
>JAHAWR010000022.1:8362-8922 GCA_018383835.1 Candidatus Jordarchaeia archaeon
AAGAGAATCAGCCAGAGAAATAAAAAACTAACACGAAAACATAAATATTGATAAAAAACGCGAAACATAATTTAATTTTCCGGTTTTACTTGCATTTGTTCTTAACATTTATCAAATTTCATGCCGCATAAATTGGCAGCTTCCTTTTACCTTCGAAGGAGAGGCAAAACCATTTTTTAACCTTTGGTGGAACATAAGTTTTCCCAGAGTCTTGAGTGGCGAGGAAAACCCTAGAGGACAGCGAGGCAAGCAGAAAGCTGGCCTTAGCTAGAGGAGGTGGTGTACTTCGACAGATAAATGCTATAGTTAAAGTAGTTGGACGTCATCGAAGCTGTGTCTAGGTCGAGCTGGATGGTATGAAGTCTAAGGCGTCCTGTTTGAAGTTGTGCTTAAAGAAAGTGAATTATAAGCGAGGAGGAAATTAGCTGCCGTTTACGGTATGCTTTACTAGGCTGCCCTCGAGACCCACAACCGCTTAACAAGCGTCCCTGATTCCCTTAGCCATTAAATTAACATTTCCTCCCCGCTCATGATTCGCCTAGCGCTGTGTGAACAAAGGC
>JAHAWR010000022.1:8930-9435 GCA_018383835.1 Candidatus Jordarchaeia archaeon
TACTTTAGCTGAGACTTAAAAGTTTACGGTGCATCTTCCATAATACAAAAACTTTAAATATAATATTTTTATCTTCCATTTGTTAATTAAAGTTATCTGAGGATTTAGCCCAAGGTTGAGAAGGTTGTTAAGGATGATAATCCAAGCTGGCTGACAGCCTCTTGCGGGACGTGGAGGTCTACGCTGTAAGGAAGGGGTTAAAGCTCACGTAGGTTGTCGATAGCCCTAAGGGAACACGTGAAACAGAGCTGGAGGCTAAATGCTCAAGGGAGTTCGGGCAGAACGAAATACAGCCTCTCTTAATGAAGCTGACGAGAAAGAGCGCACGTATGCTTTCGTAAGCTTAAGAGTAGGTTAAAACCGAAAAAACCGGCGATGTTAAGGTGCAGGCCCTAAGTGCATAATGGACTATGTTAGCTAAGAATGGTGATTTAGGTTGAACATAGCCTTTGTTCACACAGCGCTGGGCAGGTTTGGGGGTGCCGAAAGGCTGTGTATTCTCCAT
>JAHAWR010000022.1:9481-16646 GCA_018383835.1 Candidatus Jordarchaeia archaeon
GCGGTTCACTACCTTCCTATTGGCTTTCCCGACTGGGATCTCACAAAATAAACATCCAAACACTGCCATTATCGTTAAAGAACATGAAACCTAACCTGCGTGAGTTGTTTAAAACCGTTCAACGCTTAAGAGCTTTTGATGTTGTGCTGGTTCACCACCACGTAGACCCTTTCCTAATGTGGCTTATTAGTAAAACTCTGAGTCATAAGGCCGTGTGGTATTCCGGAGAGCCGCTAAGAGCGATATGGGAAAACTACGTTTCTGGGCAAAGTTACAAGATTAATAAGAAAATTGTCTTAAATACGGTCGAGAAGCTTTATGGAACTCCCTTTACTGTGCCTCTCAGACTCTTCTATACGCCCATAGTATATATAATGAGAGCGCTAGACCTCGATAGCGTCCGTAGCCTCAAAATGGTGATCGCGAACAGTCATTTCACTAAAAAGGTGATAACGCATCTATATAACACTAAAAACGTCCATGTAGTATATCCGGGCGTTGAACATGACTTCCTTCCCAAGAAGAAACCGAGTAAACCCAGTAAGTCGAAACTCATCTTATCGGTCGGAGCTATTATTCCAATGAAGAATCATATGAGATTAATAGACGCCTTGAAAATCGTTCAGAAGCGTCATCCCAATATAAGTGCAGTTATAGTTGGTGAAGGATTACTTAGAGAGAACTTATTAAGAGCTTCCTCAGATTTAAGGAACTTTCATATATTGGCGAAGGTGACTGATAATGAATTAATGAAATTGTATTCAAGTAGCCGATTTCTGGTGCATGTCGCAATCGCCGAACCTTTCGGGTTAACGCCACTTGAAGCCGCACTCCATGGAAGACCCAGCATAGTTTCTCGCATTGGCGGGACAGGCGAAACCGTTATTCATAACAAGACGGGCCTCCTCGTAGACCCATACGATATTCATGAAATAGCTGAGGCAATAGAAGCGCTACTCCAAGACGATGAACTCGTAAATGAAATGGGACTTGAGGCCAGGAGAAGGGTTCTCAGCAATTTCACTATAGAGAGGTCGGCGAAGCTACTCCTCGACACTTTGGAAAAGGCGGGAAAAGGTTGAAGAAGAAAGATTAAATTTGTAGATTTCATCCACGATGGGGAAATATCCAATGTTATTTATGCAGTAGCATTGTAGGTGAGCCATTATGCTATGGGGTTTGCTAAGTAGACGCAGAAGACTCTTCATACTTATGCTGCTACTTGTGCTCGTCGGCGTTATGCTCATGTTTTCGTTAAGGGGACAGTTGCCTAAGACTTATCCAATCTTAGAGGCGCAGTCTGAGACGCTTGTAGTGCCTTGTGAAATTTCATCGGTTCTCGATGAGAAAGCGTGCGCAATTATCTTGAAAATTCGAGAGCCAGAGCTAGCTGGAAACTACACACTTACCCACATTAGAGTGTATTACACAATTTCGGGATCTAGGGGAGGTAACTACACCGTCTACGCCATCATATGGAATGGGACGACCCCCATCATAGGTAAAGGTTTCACGTATCTTCTTGAAGAAAATCCTCGTTATGAAATAGCAGCGATTTACCCAGACCGTTTTATGGCAGATGGCTACCGGACAGAGTTGGCCAATATAAATCTAACCGAAACGAAGAACGTTTCCGTTATCTTTTTAACGAACAGCTACTTCGACTCCTTTAATGTAGACAAAGTTATACTGACCTATGAAAGTAGCCGCACCTATCCAGCGCTGACATATATAGATCCAGATGTAGCTAAAATGGCTACTATCTATCATGTGGCGCTAAACTTCGTAGCCCCTCTCCCTCTCATAGCGTGTATCTACGCGAAATATTACAGCAGAAACATCAGTCATAAAGACCTTCTCATTCTCTCAATTATCGGGGTCTCCTTAAGGCTACTAATCGCACCCTTCACAGGTCACTCATTCGATATTGAATTCTGGAAGGCAGCCGCAAGGGAGTACTATGAGGCAGGCACCATTCACTTAGAATCATGGCCAACAATGCCCCTCTACTTATATCTACTTCTCTTCTCTTACTCATTTTACGCGTTGCTGAAGTTTCTAGGCTTCCAGGACCCTTATTTCTTAGCCCATCCCACAGGTATGGTAGAAGCCATCTTCATTAAGTTGCCCTTTATCCTCGCGGACGCTGCATCCTTTTATTTCATTGTAAAGATCCTCGGCCGTGAGAGAGCCGAGGGTAAGCACGTATTCTACGGATCTCTCTACTTTTTCAATCCGCTTATAATCTACCTTTCAAGCGCGTGGGGCATGTACGATACACTAGCTCTCTCTTTTCTCTTAGGAGGCCTTTACTTCTTCTTTGTAAAGCGGGAGTTCCAGGCCGCTACCATACTATTCATACTTTCTGGATTAACAAAGCCGTTTGGATTCACTGGCTATGCGCTCCTAATCGCCTCAACCATCTTCAAAAAAGAATATAAACAATTAATAAGAGCTCTGGTTATAGGCATATCTGCAACATTACTCACATTTATACCATTCATACTGCTCGGAGGAATCCATGCCCTCTTCACCCACTTCGTTGGGCGCATCACTCATACAACCACTCAGCTCCCGTCTTGGCAAGGCCTTGCGTATTTTAGGCAGGGCCTCCCTCTATATCCTTGGTCTTACTTAGCCCTCATTACATTAATACTACTATGGTACACATGTACTGCAGGGAGGAAGAGAATGACTATTCTAAACGTGTCTGTAGCAATGGCTCTACTTTTCTTCTTACATTACCTTTGCTACCATATAGTATACACCCAGCACTTATCTTGGGTTGTCCCTTTCTTAATAATAATCGCTTACTTAAAGCGCAAGGCAACATTAGCACCATACACGCTTCTCTACAGCCTAGCACCAATAATTTTTTGTATGTCGGGCACAACTATTGGCTATTTCGCTGTCGGAAAACCATATTACTATACTCCTCTTCTCAACGTGGGTGCTGCCGCTTATAGCTTAACGGCAATAATAGCTCTAGGATTTTACTATCTCTTTTTCGGCTCGAAAACCGATGATAGAGTAGGAAGAGTTTTCGCCTCAGAAACAATAAAGATAACTGTAATTTACGTTACTATTTACTTTATTACTTACTATTGTTCCATTAATATATTGTTCCATTTGTATTATGTTATTTTATTCGCTTGGTTTATTGTTATTTGCATTGCTCTCCGTGTTGCAACAAATAAAATGAGAGTGTGGTGGTGAATGGATTTGATGAAGCCGCTTTCTTGGAACAAGCTTTGCTCAGGGTGTGGTACTTGTGTTATTTTCTGTCCTAAAGGCATAGAGATGGTGCTTGATCCAAGATCTAATTACACTCCGATACTTAAGAACGAATGTTCTTTCTGTGACGTATGTAATACTGTATGCCCAACCTCCGACATTATCGGTGGCGTAACTAGTAAAAGGAATTATAATGAGCTGATAGGCAGGTACGTTAACAGCTACATAGGGTACTCAAAACGCAGAGATATTAGGTGGAGGGCGTCTTCAGGAGGGCTCGTTACGGCTCTTCTAATGTTTATGCTGGAGAGCAACATCATAGATGGTGTCCTAGCGGTGAGGATGGAGGGCCTAAGGCCTGTCCCCTTTATCGCGGGGAGCTCAAAGGAGCTACTTATGGCGATGGGATCAAAATATTTGCCTGTCCCACTAAATGCGAAGTTGAGGAATCTGCTTGACATTGAAGGACGGTTCGCCGTCGTAGGTCTCCCATGCCATATCAGAGGAGTAAAAAAAGCCATGTCAGTTTCAAGAAAGCTACAGGAGCACATACTATTGTCTGTAGGACTGTTCTGCTCTAGAACCGTAAGCTCGATAGGGATTAGAACGCTGCTACATAAATTACGTATGCGTGAAGATGTTGTTGAGGAAATATCGTTTAGAGGGCGTGGGTGGCCAGGAAAGCTTTACGTGCGCCTAAGGAATGGGGACGAGGTCTTCTTTCCATATTTTAGTTACTGGAGGCCTCTATTTTCCACTCACTTTTTCACACCTACCAGCTGTATGTTCTGTTCCGATTTGACGAACGAGGAAGCAGATATTTCCGCTGGGGACCCATGGCTGCCGGAGATTTTAGGGACAGATAGGTTGGGCACATCTATTGCAGTATCACGTACAGAAATAGGTGATGAAATTCTGCGGGAGGCGTGGCGTGCCGGTTATATTGAACTAAAAGAAATAGGCATAGAAAAAGTTGTTGAATCCCAGTGGCGTCCGCTGTTCTTCAAAAAAGTGACTTTGCCTGCACGACAAATACTGACGAAGAGGGTTAGGGAGTGTGCTTCGCCAGTAAGTCCTTTACAGCTCATTACCGCTTTAATTCAACTTGCCAATAAAGGGTTCTCGGAGACGTCCGTGGGACAATATGTAATAGAGCGACTTCACTTTAAGATTCTGGAGGCTTACGCCTTTGTCCTCTCGAGAGTTGAGAAAGTGGCATGGGTGATGTATCAAAGGAGGCGTCAAATTGAGAGCTCATATAATCAATAACTTCTACTCACTCAATAGAGGATGGGCCCTTCTAGTCTTAAGTGTTACTAATTTTTTATCTAATAAAATTCCCGGCATCGAATTCACGATAGAGTCTCTCTACCCGGATATCGATAGGAAAGTTTACCGGAATTGTAAGTGTGTAAAGCCTGTGAAATCGTCTTTTGGGACTCTCTTTAACGCTTTAACGAGAGCATTTGTGTGGAGGGTTCTTAAAGCAGTTGGATTCAAAGCCGATGCGCTACTAATGTGGGAACCGTTAAAATACTTCTATGAGGCTAATGTAGTCATAGATTTAAGTGGGGATGGGTTGTGCCCTGCACAAAGCAAGACCATGTGGTATCGCATAAGGTTAACTGTTAGTACGTTTACGAATCTTATGTCCATAATTTTAGCGTTACTTCTAGAGAAGCCCGTAGTACTATACTCGCATTCCATTGGAAATTTAGGAATCTTAAGACCACTTGTAAAGATGGTTCTCAAAAATGGCAATGTTAAGCTGATCGCATTGAGGGACCGGGACTCCGAAAACTATCTAAGAGAGATGGGAATTACCGGATCTAAAATTCGTCTTATCGCTGATGCCGCATTCTCCATAACTCCTCCTGAGATAAATACGCAGAACGATGCGCCAACAGCATGCTTTTGCATTAGTAACGAAGCTGTAACACATTTCTATGGTTATAGCACTGAGAGCTTCATTCAAATCTTAAGGGATATTTCAGATTACCTTGTGAATACTTATTCCGCAAGGATTCTGTTAGTTCCTTTCTCGAGGGGTGGACGTTACAAGCATGAAGACGACCTAGCGATTCTCAGCGCTGTTCTCGACGCTATTCGAAGTACAATAGGCGATGAAAAGGTCTCCCTTGTAGAGGGCTCCAATCTTCATGAAGCGATGAGCGCTATAGCGAAATGTAAATTCCTTGTTACATCAAGGATGCACCCTGCTATAGTCGCCCTCCTATATGGGGTTCCCCCAGTATTAATAGCACATAGCCCTAAATTTCATGGGCTAATAAGCTTTCTTAAAACCGAGGAACTGCTTTGTGATGCAAAGCATCTAAACTATGATTCATTAAAAGCGAAAATAGAATACGTATGGGAGAACAACCAAGCTCTTCGAACTAAGATAAGAGAGCACACCAAAACGTTGCAAATGCTAAGTTTGAGTGGTTTACAGCGATTAGCTCTGCTATTAAGCCAGATCCACGCGCGCAACGTCTCAAGTAAGAGTCAATATAAACGCCCTAAGAATGAATTTGAACTATAAGTATGCTTCAACAAGAGCTCCTCCACCCCAGTCTAAAGGGCATAACTTCATTAGGATTGCATGTAGAATTGAGAGTAAAGACCCTATTAAGCCTCTAATATATAAATTACTGGTGAACGCTTTACCAATGTATCCAAGCAGTCGCAAAGTCGAATACTGCCTTCCATACTGATTAAAAAACCGCTTAGCGTACTCACTTGGAGGTGCTACGATACCAAACATCGGCGTCACACGAACGTTACAGAAAAACTTCTGAAAACGCTTTTTAATATCAGACACTTTTTCCAATCCGATATGGCCGTCCTGCTCAATGAAGTACTTTCTATACAACAACTCATCTTTTTTAGCTATTCTCGTAAGTGGATCTTGTCCGTCAGCCTCGACGTAGTGAATCGTTTTTCCATGATCTTTTAATACCCTCACTATTTCGAGGAGACAGCCGTTCTTCTCGTGGTATGGTATGTGCCCAAGAACATCCACACTCACAACATAGTCGAATACCTTGGATTTAAAGGGCAATTTTCTAACATCAGCTCTAACAACGTGGTCGTAGATGTTCTTGGCAAACTCAAGACTTTTAACCGATATGTCTACACCTATACACCTACCTTTTAAGGCTAACAATTCATTCCCACCCCCGCACCCGAGATCAAGTAACATCCCACTCTCGATACATCTGTCTATGAGCCGCAGTTTTAAGAAGTCTATTGCAATGTACCAAGCTATCTTGTAAAGAAGACCATATTTTCTCAGATCTATTCTCGTCCCATAAAACCTCCTCTCATAAAAATCTATTGATTTCATTTACCTCGCCTTCTCTAAAACTTCTATCGTTAACTTAGAAGAGCCATTAACGGTCTCTTAAATTTTCTTTCAAGTGCAGGGCTCTAGCGAGAGTAAAGTTGCAAACCTTCCCGTCAGTTTACCAACAAGCTTTTCAAACACAAAATGGCCGGGTTTAAACATCTGAACCTCCACCGCACTGCGCTAACCTCATTAACGCAAGCAACCTTCTCCACAAGATAATTCTGCAAACCTCAAAGGGTCCACCATACGGCCTTTAGGCGTAAAATCAACCCAGCCACGCCTTCACACGCGACTTACTCGTTAACACCAGCACACTGATACACTAAATCATCCTTACTTTGAACTTCGTCAATAATTGAACCTTAAAATGTCAATTCTGGCACGGTTGGCCGTGCCTGGTAAGTATTTCGATGGACGCCGTAGTTAGCAGTTTCCGAGTAGGAAGGTTTAAATAGTTGTAAGTATAGATAAATTACTAATGAATGAAAGACTCTACACACTTAAAGAAGCCAAGAAGCTCCCTGAAGCCACCACATAGACAATCCAACAAAATAGACAAAAAAATAAGATGTATTAGAACTA
>JAHAWR010000022.1:16698-16980 GCA_018383835.1 Candidatus Jordarchaeia archaeon
TGAGGAGCCATAAGTATAAGGAGGTCGTTAGCGGCGTCAGAAAGCTCATACCAAGTTAGATCCTACAAAGTAAAGCATAATTGCGACGTTAAATGGTTCTTAGAGGCTTACAGGTGGCTATTGCAAAGAGCGATCGACAAGATCTGGAAAAACACAACTCTTACCCATCCGATCTCTGGGTTGAAGCCGTCAAGGCTCCTCTCGTTGCAGTCCCATGCAATCACTCCTCTTTCCTCAACTCTCCGCTTAAACCTAAGTAATGACCAGAAACTTCTCGGTGAG
>JAHAWR010000149.1 GCA_018383835.1 Candidatus Jordarchaeia archaeon
CTGCAGTGGCGAGGATAAAGGACTCTGTGGAGAGAGCTCTGCGGGAGGTTGGGGGAGAGTGGACGCCGCCCACTCCGCCAAAGCGGAAAGCTGAAAGGAAGAAGCTTCCGGAGGAGCGAGTGGAGGAGGTTAAGGAGGAGGCCAGTGGGATAGCTGAGGAAGAGGTTAGAGGAGGAGGGGGGAGTGAAGGGGAGGGGGGAAAGGTTAGTGGGGAGACGCTTTCACCTGAGGAGGCTATCGCCAAGATCCAGCGGATCCAGAAGTATCTTCAGAGCCTCCATGAGTACTATTCTCTCGGGAAGATGACTGAGGAGGAGTACACCTTCCTTAAGAGGAAGGCGTTTAGGAAGATAGAGGAGCTTAAGCGGCTGCTACAGGGTGGAGAGGGCGGGATGCCTTAAGGGAGAAGTTTAATAGTTTGCAGTGTGGATGTTTAGTGTTGATGGAGGCGCTTCTAGATGAGCTTGAAGGATAAACTGTTCGGCAAGAAGCCCAAGACAAAGGATCAGGCGATTAGCGAGATAAGGGCGACGATAAACAACTTGATCGTCAAGTCGAAGAGGTACGAGCAGCAGGCTGTGAGGGCTAGGGAGACCGCTAAGGCTTACCTTAAGGCGGGGAACAGGAAAGGTGCCGAGCTCGCCTTGAGAAGGTACCACTTTTACCTTGGGGCGCTCAACAGGTATGCCGGCTTCATAGAGAACCTTGAGGCCCACCTCTTTGCTATAGAGTATACCCGCGACGTGGTTAAGGTTAAGGAGAACGTTGAGGCTGCGGGGCGGCTGATGGAGAGCGCCATGAAGCTTGCAAGCTTGGACGAGATAATGGAGATGTCGGTGCAACACGAGAAGATGATGGAGGAGATAAACAGGAGCGGAGAGCTGCTCTCAGCACCATTAAGCGTGGGCATAGAGGACGTAGACGTCTCGGCGGAGCTCGACAAGCTTGAGGCGGAGATAGCGCTTGAGGGGATCAGAGAGCCGGAGGTGCCCTCCGAGGAGCCTATACCTGATAAAAGCAAGCTCCTAGAGGAGCTCGAAGAAGCGAAGAAGGAGCTTAATGAAGAGGAGAAGAAAACTGGAGAGAAGGAGTGAGCTAGAGCCTACCTGAGGCCGGTCGGCTGAGGCTGCCAGCCTCTTGCCTTCCGAATTGCCACGTCTACCTCGTAGAGCTCGCCTTCAAGCCTCCTCAGCATTTTAAGATAATCCTCAAGCGATACTTCCCCCTTATCCCATAGTTCCTTAAGGGTCATGATGTTGCGCTTGATGGAGAATTTCTTCTTCTCGAGCTCGAGGAGCTTCTCCTGCCTCGCAGCTGGAGGGAGAGGGGGACGGGGTCGAGGGGGAGGAAGGGGGGAATGGCTCTGCCGAGGGGTAGCTGCTTTTTTATCGCTGCCCTCGCTAAACTTTAGCGTTGACTCCATGAGGGAGGCGATCGTTCTTCTAAAGTCGCTTAGCCCCACCGTAGCACCCTCAAGTTTTAGTATTAGGGAGCGATCCGACTGGGAGTTTTCATCGAAGTTCTTGGCCAGCGCGAAGTAGTCTTCGACGCTCTCCAAGACCTGAGGTGGAGCGGTGAAGGATACTGTTCCCTTGCCGGTTTTGAGCGTGAAGGAACGGCGTAGGCCACGCCTCACCTCCAACTCCACTTCGCTCAGAGGGAGGAAGAAATGCTTTTTGAAGGAACGCCTCACGACCCCCTCCCTCTTCAAGAAGACGACTTTCTTCGTCGTTAAGAATAGGGTTCCCACTCCCTTGCTCGAGGTGAGGTACGAGCTACCAACGTACTTTACGCGGGGGAGCGCGCAGACGGGTTTCTCCGACTCCTCCATGTCTAGAAGCCACCTGAACTCTTCAAAGAGCTTCTTGTGGAATTCAAGGTAGTCTAGGATTGAGGAGATCTCTCCCAGTTTTTCCTCCAAGCTCTTGCACTCCTTCTCGACCAGTTGCCTATAATCCCTTAACGCTCCTTCAAGCTGCTCGAAGTACATCTCTATTTCTTTGACCCTTAGAGGTGACCACTCCCTGACTAGGGAAGCCGCCCTGGAGACAAGGCCGCTCACCATTATTTCGGCCTTCGAGAGAGCTTTGAGCTTAAGGGCAGAGATAGCCTCGTAAACGCCTAGGATGTCCTCTTCGAGGCGCGGAATGTGGAGGAATTTTTTTTTCCTGAGGTCTAAGAGGCGGGACTTGGCCTTCGACGCGAAGTTAATCAAATTGAGGATTAAGGAGGAAGAGGAAAGAAGGGAGCTGGTGACTGCTCTGAGGCGGGCGGCTTGCTCTTCCCTCTTCCTGGCCAAGTCCACCACGTCCTCTGACATGCAGCGGGGGCAGACAACCAGCTTCTTGACGCCCACCCTGAAGGAGTCGTGTCCACATGAGAGGCAGGAGTCGAGGGGGTCGGCTTCGCCGTCGGGGTAATAGACTGCGCCGCACTTCTCACAGATTGAGTACTTGGCGTTCCGCCTCTTCGCGCACGAGGAGCAGAAGGTAAGAAAGCACGACCCACAGTAGTATACGGCTTCCCTCTGCCTGCAGAGGGGGCACACGTACTCTTCAAGCAGCCTCAAAGCATCACCTTTCCGGCTGGAGAAGACTACACTACTGATGCATCAACTCTTAATATAAGAAATATTTTAGTGTTACATTAATGTTACCTCCCCTCCCGCACCACCATCAACGGCGGCTTTCCAAGGAGACGTCTGCTGGAGCTCAGATAGTCTTTTAAGTTTTCGGCTTTTAAAGAGAATTCTGTAAGAAGGTCGAGGTGGAGAGAAGTTGGAGTTTCCAGAGATCTCCGAGTATGACAAGACGATTGCCATGTTCTCCCCCGACGGTAGAATATTTCAGGTTGAGTATTCTAAAAGTGCTGTGAGGAGGGGGGCTCCGGCTGTCGGCGTGAAGGCCGTCGACGGCGTCGTCCTCGCCGGAGTTAAAAGGAAACATGAGAAGCTCCTTGAGGACTACGAGAAGGTGTTGATGGTTGACGAGCACATAGGCATCGTGGGGGGCAGGTTACATGTCCGACTCACGTGTGCTAACTGATCTGGCGAGGCAAGTCGCGCAACGGTACAGGATGATTTACGGAGAGGGGGCTAAGCCTTCCTTCGTAGCCAGACGGCTTTCGCTAACTATGCAGCAGTACACGCAGTTTGGAGGAGTGAGACCCTTTGGTTGCGCCCTCATAATAGGAGGAGTCGCCGACGACGGTGACCCAGAGCTTGTGGTTCTCGACACCAGCGGCGCAGCTATAGGCTACATGGCT
>JAHAWR010000023.1:0-1177 GCA_018383835.1 Candidatus Jordarchaeia archaeon
TTATAACGGCAAGTAATCAGCTGATTATAATATCTTCTATTCCGAAGTGGCGGCGGGCAAGCAGCCGTGCCCTAGCAATGGTTCGCCCGTTTCTTCCTATCGCCAACCCCTTATCCTTCGGGTCCACATTAACTATTGCTATCTTTTTTCCATCCTTCTTTTCGGTGATATGTACAGACCTGACCCTAGCAGGGGCAAGCACGTTCTGAATGAAGTCAATCGGCGAGTCTGCGTATTCGACGACCTCAACCTGCTTGCCTAGGACACTCCGAACTTTCTTAATGTTGGCACCACGCTTTCCTATTGCCATTCCGAGGTTACCTTGCTTAATAACGAATATCAACCGCCCGTCCTCAGTGTCCACCACACAGTCCTTGGCAGTTGCTCCGGTCAAGGTTTCGAATAGTGCTATATACCTTAATTCCTCAGCAGTCAGTTTAACACCATAGCCAGCCACCTAATCACCCCCTTTTAATAATCTTTAGAATGTCAGAGTCACCGGGATCAAGGATAGTCAAAACCGATATTATGTGAGGCCTACCGCAGAGAGCACCAAGATCCCAGCTTGACCCCGGATAAACAATGAAAGGGACGTCCGTAAGCTTACAGTAGTACATCACTTCACGTCGTACATCTTCAGGGCAGTTTCCTGAGATAACCACAAGCTTGGGGCTATCCGTCTTCAGAAGTCTCGCAGCATTCCTGAATCCCATTCTAACCTTACCCGACCTAACCGCTACCTGGATCGCTCTATTTAAGTCCAAACTTACTCACCTCTACCGCTCTCTCGATATATTAGAAGTTCAACTGCACCCGTGCCAACAGGAATTACTTGACCAATAATCACGTTCTCGGTAACCCCTCTAAGCCGATCAACTTCACCCCTAACGCTCGCTTCAACAAGATGCTTCACGGTTGTCTCAAACGCGGCTCTCGCAAGCACGCTTTCCTTTTCACCACTAACCCCGTGGCGCCCGATTTGCTGAACTTCACCATTCATAGTCATCAGGTCGGCAACCAGAAGGATGTGCCTGACGTCCACGTCAAGTCCTTGTTCCTTTAAAACGCCCATCGCCTCACGGATAATTACATTCCTCGCCGCCTCAATGCCAAGCACCGAAGCAACTTCATGGATGTGATTGGAAAATGTCCTCTTAGCATCAACCCCCGGAACACT
>JAHAWR010000023.1:1204-16810 GCA_018383835.1 Candidatus Jordarchaeia archaeon
AGAGTAAAGAACATATTCACCTTCCTCCTTTTTAACAACCACCCTTTCGATGCCGGGAACACCCTTAAGGGTTACCCCCTGCACTTTCTCAACAAGCTTATAGAGCTCGATCAGTCCTTCAACTTTCGGCGTTAAATAAACGACAAACCCGTCGCACTCTACGTCTCCCTTGTTAAGCTTCCTAAGCCCCTCAACGACATCGTCCACACTTAAACCCTTGTCCTCAAGCAGCTCAGGGTCAAGGTAGATCATGATCTGACCGGTAATCCGGTCGATTTCAACGCTGGACGCCACTTTCTCAACTTTGGTCATTTCAATATAACGCTGAACCTCCCTCGCCCTATCCAGTTCAAACCTATGTTCCTTATCCAGATAAATAACCATCATTGGAGTTGAAGGGTTACGACGCGCATCAATAATCTCAATTAAACGGGGTAAACCTAAAGTTACGTTGAGCTCAGCGACACCCGCATAGTGGAATGTACGTAGCGTCATCTGCGTTCCTGGCTCCCCAATGGACTGGGCAGCGACTATACCCACAGCTTCCTCTGGCTCTATCAGGCATTTGAAGTATTCCTGCTTCACTCTCTCTACTATCTCATCCAACTCTTGCGGTGTAAGTCGTTGTGTTTCGGCTCTCTGCTTCAGTTTCTCTTCTAACTGGTTTATAATAAGAGACGGGAGTTCTCCTTTTTGCCGCAACTGATTAATCTTCTCAGTGATTTGTTCATAACTCATAGTTACTCACACTTCCTTGCTACAAAAACAAGATGGGTTAAATGTAACATTAACTATTATTAAAGTTTTGTGATTGTTCAAGCGTGAATAAAGCTCGACCGCTTTAAATATCTTTTCGTCAGTTAGCGCTGGCCCCCTCTTAGTAGATGGTTGTAGGCGTAAAAATTTTAGGTGTTTTACTCGGAAACGTTCATTGTATAGCTCGACATAATCGATAGCCTTTTAACTTGAGGAGTTACATGTTATTGCAACTCCTTGCTTGCTTAAGTATTTTTAAAAATGCGTTGTGGAGGCTTGTTAAAGTATAACGCCATTTAAGAAACCACCGCGGGTGTTTTTATGGAGAAAAAATGGTGTTTCTCCGTTATTGGTGGTGTTCCTGTTGGTGACGGTTACCCTGTTAGGATAATGGCTATCATGAACTTAGGTCCCGAGTCATTCTATAAAAGGTCGGTTTTCACCGACGAGAAAGAAATTGAACGGTACGCGTTGAGAGTGGAGAGCGAAGGCGCTTCTTTTCTTGATGTGGGCGGCGCTTCATCTGCTCCTCCGGAGATCTATGAGGTAAGGCCAGTGCCTGAAAGTGAGGAGCTGGAGCGCGTTGTGCGCGCTATCAGGCTACTTAAAGACGTTACAGAGCTACCTATTTCGGTGGATACTCGAAGGGCGTCTGTGGCTGAAGCAGCTCTTAAGGAAGGAGCGGAGATAGTTAACGATGTGAGCGGCTTTAAAGAGGACAAAAGGATGGCCTCCGTTGTAGCGGACTTTGATGCGTCATGCGTTTTGATGGCTACTGTTAAGAAGCCGGGTGATGCGAGGAGCATCGTTGAGGTGAGGCGCTCGCTTAGGGAGAGCATAAGGCTAGCTGAAGATGCAGGTGTATCGCCGGAAAAGATCATTATAGACCCAGGTATCGGTTTTGGTAAGCCGTACGAGTGTGATTTGGAGTTGTTAAGAGGGCTCCGAAGGCTGAAGCTTCTGCGTAAACCCCTGTTGGTCGGCGTTTCAAGAAAGCACTTTATAGGGTGCATTCTTGGCTTACCTAAGCCTGAGGATAGACTTATCGGCTCTATAGCCGCTACCGCAATTGCAATCCGCAACGGCGCAGATGTGGTGAGAGTTCACGACGTTTCTGAGGCAAGGCAGGCAGCCCTTGTGGCACAGGCTATTTCAAACAGACGAACCGGCTTTGCAGAACGTGGAAGCTACTTCGCTGTCAATCTAAGTGATCTAATTGCCGACGTAAGTGACGTTGAAGAGCTAATGGAGCATGTCGGCGTGAGCGAGGTAGGATCCAAGCTTATGTCCGAGAAGGGCGTTCATTACGTGATATTCCTCGGAAATGTTCCAACTCCAGCGGCACTAGCCTTAAAGCAGCATTTGCTCTCAGCTGGTGGTGACGTGGCGACTCCTCGTGGGGCAATAGACTTTAATGTTGAAAAATGCAACTTGCTGGTAATGGCAACTCTTAAACAGTTAAAGTCAGTTATTTCGAAGTTGAAGATTAACGCGTTTGACCTCCCCCTGATAGCAGATCTTCTGTTAAAATGCTTGGAAGAATAACTTTCCTCCCAATAGTGATGGTTTATGATGAATAGTGAAATGGACTGGATTGACGGTTACTTTAGATCTTTGGAAAGTTCGTTTAACGAACTTTACGAGCTCGCAAGCAAAGCCAAGGCTAGGGGGGTAGACCCGTCTCTTGAGCCAGAGGTTAAGCCGGCTAGAGATATAGCGGCGAGAGTTGAAGGTATGACAGGCCTTGAAGGAGTTGGGGAGAGAATAAAAGAGCTACTCAAGGAGGCTTCAAGGGAAGAGGCCGCATTCAAAATAGCTGAAGAGGTTGTTTATGGCCGCTTTTGCCAATTCTCATCGGAGGAAGAGGCCGCGGACAGGGCTCTTAGGGTGGCGTTGGCTCTCCTAACGGAAAGTGTCACCGCCGCCCCGATAGAGGGCGTTGCCGGGGTTAAGATCAAAAGTAATCCTGACGGCACAAGCTACCTTGCCATTTACTATGCTGGACCGATAAGATCCGCAGGGGGCACCGAGCAGGCAGCATCAGTTTTGGTGGCTGACTTCATAAGGCGCCTTCTACACCTTGACAGGTATAAGCCCTCCGAAGAGGAGGTTGAACGCTACGTCGAGGAAGTGGATCTTTACGAGCGGCACGTTGCCCACCTTCAGTACCCTTCAACCCCTCAGGAGGTGAAGCTAGCTGCTAGAAACCTTCCGGTTGAGGTGACAGGAGAGCCTACAGACCCCTTTGAAGTTTCAGGACACAGGAACTTGAACCGCGTTGAAACAAACCAGTTGAGGGGGGGCGCGATACTGGTTCTTAATGACGGCATTCTAGGAAAAGCCAAGAAGATCAAGAAGATTGTGGAGCGGCTTGGGATCACCGGGTGGGAGTGGATATCTGAGCTTGGAAAGTCAAGGGACGAAAAGAAAGAGAAAAGGAAAGAAGAGGCCGTCGCACCGAGCGAGAAGTATCTTTCAGACGTCGTTGCAGGACGCCCGATTCTGGCTATGCCCTCTGCCGCTGGCGGCTTCAGGCTAAGGTACGGGCGCTCCCGGAACACGGGGCTAGCAGCCGTAGGAATCCACCCAGCCACAATGATTCTTCTTAACGGTTTCCTAGCGCCAGGAACACACATAAGAATGGAGAGGCCGGGCAAGGGCGCTGTTGTAATGCCGGTGGACAGCATAGAGGGCCCAATAGTTAGGTTAAAGGATGGCAGTGTGGTGAAGGTGGAAAGTCTTCAAGATGCTACAGAGCTGGCAAGCAAGGTCGAAAAGGTATTGTTTCTAGGCGACATCTTAATTGGCTTCGGCGAGTTCTTGGAAAACAACCACTTGCTTCTCCCATCAGGGATATGTGAAGAGTGGTGGGTTCAGGAGGTATACTTGAAAGTAGATCAGCTTGGAGGACTGAAGCATGTAAGTCGGCTTTTAGGCTTAAGCGAGGAGCGTTTAGGTGCACTACTTGAGAAGCCGTTCGAAGTTAAACCTACCGCGCAAGAAGCTCTAATTATAAGTAAAAGGCTGAAGGTGCCTCTTCATCCAAGATACACCTACAATTGGCAGGATGTGGATATTCAATCCATATTAGAACTCAAGGAGTATGTGGAACGATTTAAGGTTGGCTCCATTATCAGGGCGCCAGTTTCCCAACGCATAAAACAA
Source organism: Candidatus Jordarchaeia archaeon (assembly GCA_018383835.1). Taxonomy (GTDB): domain Archaea; phylum Asgardarchaeota; class Jordiarchaeia; order Jordiarchaeales; family Freyrarchaeaceae; genus DTBI01. The sequence continues at coordinate 5,126 of JAHAWR010000023.1, forward strand.
CTTTTAGAAATCTTGGGCATCCCTCACCGGGTAGAAGGCGGCGACCTAGTTTTAGGAGAGGAGGAGACGCTTGTCCTCTCAGCGTGTTTGGCGGCAGGGCGGCCTATCGGCCACAACAGCCTTTTACTATACTCTGCCGGCACGCCCAATAGCTTCGTCACGGCTTTGGCAAGCTTTCCCGTCAAGCCGAAGGCAACCGTGTATATCGGGGCAAGGATGGGTAGGCCGGAGAAAGCCGACAAGAGAACTCTAAACCCGCCAGTACACGTGCTTTTTCCAGTTGAACTTAAAGGAGGACGAGAAAGAGACATTTTAAGGGCAGCAACGAGCAGAGCAGTAAATGTTGAAGTTTCAAGGAGACGCTGCCCTGAGTGCGGAGAAGACATGTTCAATGTCTACTGTAGAAGCTGCGGTTGCAGGACAGTTCAAGTTATGAGTTGCCCTAAATGTGGGCTCCCAGCAAGTAATGGGCGATGTCTGAACTGCGGAGCTGAAGCCAAGCCATACAGTAAAGTAACAGTAGACCTAAAGGCGGAGCTGGCTGCTGCCATGAAGAGCATTAGCATGCACTCACCCCCTCGGAGCCTTAAAGGAGTTAAAGGTTTATCCAGCGCAACAAAGTTGCCTGAACCGCTAGAGAAAGGATTGTTGCGCGCCAAGTACGAATTATACGTTTATAAGGATGGAACAGTCAGGTTTGACGCCACAGACGCTCCACTAACCCACTTTACACCGAAAGAAGTCTCTGTGCCGGTCGAAAAATTGAGGGAGCTAGGGTACACACATGACTATAAGGGTGTTCCCCTCACAGAGGATAGCCAAATACTAGAGTTGAAGCCCCAAGACGTAGTTATACCCTTCAAGTGTGCTAGCTATTTCGTTAAAGTCGCCAAGTTCGTCGACGAGCTCCTCGTCAAATTCTACGGGCAGCAGCCATACTACAACGTTGAAAAAGAAGAAGACTTGGTTGGCCACCTTGTGATAGGGCTAGCCCCCCACACGTCCGCCGGAATCCTAGGAAGGATAATTGGTTTCACGAGAGCCAACGTTTGCCTTGCTCATCCATACTGGCATGCCGCAAAGAGGAGGAACTGCGACGGAGACGAGGACGCTGTAATGCTAGCCCTAGACGTGCTTCTCAACTTTTCAAAGGCATATCTCCCCGAGAAGAGAGGAGGAATGATGGATACTCCCCTCATAGTCACAGTTTTCCTGAACCCCTCAGAAGTGGACAGCGAAGCACATAACTTAGACGTCGGCTTCAACTACCCCCTAGAATTCTACCATGCAACATACTCTCTTCCAAATCCGGATGAGCAGGCGCGGAAGCTAGACATAGTTGCACACAGGCTAGGAACGCCGAAGCAGTATTATGGTCTCGGCTTTACTCACCCAACAACCAACATAACCGGGGGGCCAGAAACCACATCCTACAAGAAGCTGAAAAAAATGAGCGAGAAGATCGAAGCTCAGCTATCCCTCGCCTCCAAGATCAGAGCGGTAACAGAACAGGAAGTGGCGGAAAAGATACTCCAGAAGCACATAGTCAGAGACGTAGTGGGGAACCTCAAAGCATTCACCACCCAAAGTGTAAGATGCCTGAACTGCAACAAGAAATACAGGAGACCTCCACTAAAAGGTACATGCCTTACATGCGGCGGGAAACTCGTCCTCACAGTACACCAAGCAACTATAGAAAAATATCTCCCATATGCCGTCGAACTCATCCAACGCTACAACCTTAAACCCTACATAGTGCAAAGAGTGAAACTTTTACAGGACACCTTAAACCTCCTCTTCCAGAAAAACGAAAAGCAAAAGCAATTAACCCTAACAAATATTTGGAATAAAAAGTTTTAGTGAATTTTTGGTATTAGGGCATGCTTGGAGACAAATGCCCTCACGCGTTTGGTTTTGTTTTGGGGTGAGGTTTCCCCCAGGAGGTGTGGGGCAGGTTTAGACCTCTTCGTGGCTGGGTTATCAATGAGAACGGTTAGTAAAATATAAAGGGAGGAGAATGAACAATTGGAGGTTAGTTGTTTCAATCATTTTTTGTCACCGTTATACTTTGTGTTGAAACACTACTCCAAATCTTTCGGTTAACTGCACATAAAAACTTTTTATGCCCCAGTTATTTAATAACTTGAGAATATGGCGCGAACAGCTAAGTGGAGGAAAACCCCCCACATACCGCAGGCAGTGCTTAAAACGAAAAGAAACGTCCAACAAGGGGTATCCACAAGAAGCAGAATACTGCAGGCCATAAAAATGAACCCCAAAACAATCAAAGAAATAGCAGAAGAACTCAACATAAATTACAACACAGTCCTAAGGCACCTCAAATCGATGGAAAAAGAAAAAATAGTTACCCGCAACCATGAAGACGCCTCCCACTGGAGGGTAACGGGTCTAGGGCAGCAACCCCTCCAACAGTAACCTCAACCTAAGGAAGAAAGCATATAGAAAATAACTGAGTAGTGGGCGGGCCAGGATTCGAACCTGGGATTCGAGCCTAAGAAGGTCCCCCGCCGTGTGAGGGCGGTTTACTGCCCTTGAAGTCTTTCTTCAAGGATGTCATAACCGCTAGACCACCCGCCCAGCTCCATCAGAAAAGGAGAATCGCCGTCTTTTTAAGTATTGCGATGTTTGCTGCCTTTGAGGTTCAGCGATTAAAATACCCAATTTTTAGTTACGTAAACCTTAAAGTGGACAACCCCATTTCAAAGGATCATCCAAAACGTGAAATTTAAAAAGCGCGGATTCTTTTTTTAAAAAACATCCCCAAAAATGGTTTGTTCTAAATATGCAGGACGGAGGCTTCTCCTTGATCGTTGAGGTACCGAGGAGGGTTGGGTATTACGGGATCTTGCTTTTCGGACTTGTCAGCCTTCTAGCAGACATAGTCTATGAAGGCGGAAGAAGTGTTGTCCCTGAGTTTCTGAGGGATCTAGGCGCCTCTGCGGCAGCTGTTGGGCTTGTTACAGGTTTGGGAGAGCTTGTTGGATATGCTCTTCGTTTTCCCAGCGGTTTTCTGGCGGATCAGAGTGGCAAGTACTGGTTTTTCCTTATTTTAGGGTACAGCTTCATCCTTTTCATACCCACTTTGGCCTTTGCTGGAGGGTGGGAGCTCGCAGCCTTGCTCGTTTTTGCTGAAAGGTTTGGGAAAGCAGTGAGAGCCCCATCGAGAGACACCGCCATATCAATTGTCGCTAGGAATGTAGGCACAGGGAGAGCATTTGGCCTTCACGAGCTGCTAGACCAGGTTGGCGCAGTTTTAGGCCCGTTACTCGTCTCGGCCGCGATCGCCTTTTCAATGAATAATGTTCGTTTTTCTTTCTCAGTCTTAATCGTGCCTGCTCTAGCTACTCTACTTGTGCTCTATATTGCTTACGTTAAGCTCCGCGGCTACGTTAGTGCGGGCTCTCTCCCTAGAAAGGTACCCCTCTCCCTTAGGGGGCTAAATAAGCGCTTCTGGACGTACAACTTGGTAGCTGCGCTTAGTGTAGTGGGGTTCCTGCATTACTCCCTTATAGCTTACAGGGTTGGAGGACTTGTTGAGCCTTGGATTATCCCTCTACTTTTTGCAGCTGCGATGGGTATTGATGCGTTAACAGCCGTCACTCTGGGCTTTGCATACGACCACTTCAAGATGAAAGTTTTCTGGATAATAATACTGGCGTCCGCGTTGCCAGCCATTTTTGCAGTTAAATGTGATGCCGTGCTGCTTTCGATCGCAATTCTCACGTATGGCATTGGGATGGGCGCTCAGGAGTCGATTTATAGGTCTGTGGTAGCTGACTTGTCGCCATTAGAAATGCGTGCAACCGCCTACGGCGTTTTTAACACTATTTATGGTTTGGCTTGGCTGGTCGGTGGCTTCACTATGGGGCTCATGTACGACCTTGGGGCGGCAGTTGGCCCTTGGCTCGTAGCCTCCTTCTGTATTACCTGTCAGCTGACGGCGGCAATATCTCTCACCCTGCTGCTCAGAACTTCAAGGTCTGGTTAGGCGAGCTTTTCTGGAAGGTATTTCTCGGTCACGTAGTTCAGCCCATATATGCTTAATGCCTGTTGCTCCGACTTTTTCCCCTCCTCCTCGAACTTTTTAAGCTGTCCCCTCCAGAAAGGCGACTGGTACCTTGGATCCGCCATAAGGTCATTCAGTCTCTTCCAGTCCTTCTCGTTGAACTTCTCGTAAGGAAGCTTGTACTCGTCTATGTCCGTGGGGAGTACACCTATCCATCTTGCGTCTGGTATTACTGCGTTGTCCACATGGGCCGCGTTGGCTGAGCCGCTAATTACCACCATAGCTATATGTGCCCCCCAAGGGTCGCCGTCCGTGAACACGTATATGGGCAACCCTAACTCCTCCCTTAGCCTGTAGGCAAGTCGCCTAGCTAAGCGTGGAGCTTGCCCAGCAGTGTGAATTAGCAAAGCCCTAAACTTTTCATGTCCCTTTTCCTCTATCAGGCGTGTGAACATGCCCCCGCTTTCAACCATGATCACCCTCTCAGCCCCGCAGTCTTGAAACTCTGCTTCAGCAAGTGCCGGCCCTATTGCTATCCCGTCAGGGCTTGCAGTGAGGTTAAACTTCGTGTTTTCATATCCTGGAAGGTTATATCTTATTGTGAGGTCGCCGTAAATAGTGGCTCTTTCTTCAGGAAATATCCTCAACTGTTCCCTCGGCACTCCTAGGAGGACTTCGAGATCTGTGACTATGCTGTCTGATTCCTGCTGATTCTTAAACTTCACACCGTAGGCCTCAGCCATATAGTAGAGGTCTCTCAGGGTTGCGCTTCTCCTCTCCTCTATGAGTCGTTTAGCCATCCAAGCCACCCAAACTGTCTGGGTGAACGAGCGGAGGTGCTTCACGTTTGAAACATTTCTCCTCGTCTTAGCTCCGCCGAGGATAAACCTTCCCTCCTTTTCATCGTAAACTATGTTTGAAGTCGTCCTACTTGGAATATCTATGAACGGTAGTTCCCCACGCTCAAGCTGAGCACATATGTCCTCTCCTAGGGAGGACAGTTTAAGCAAGACCTCTTTCACTCTTCTTCCCCCCCGAGATCTGTTCAAGAACGAGGGCAATGTTTGGGGCTTCCTTTCTACCTGCAAGTTCAGCGGCAAACTTAGCAATTTTTGGAAGGTATTTCCTGTATGCGTTGAACTTCCGCCCCCACTCATCTCCGCTTACTTTTCCCGTCAAGTACGTCTTTAAACGTCTACAGCACTCTTTCAGAGCCAGCTCTATTTCCCTCTCGATTTCTGGTGTGTCCGCGACACACTCTTTGCCCGCCGTTTTAAATGGAATTCTCGTCGAGCATATATGGGTGAAGACCCCCATAGCTTGTGGGCGGACTGGCAAGTAGCTCCCCCAGTTAAACCTCTTCAAAACGCTCATAGAAACATCGCTATGCATGTCGTAGAGAAGAGGGATCCTGTTAGCGAACCTGAAAAGGGCGAGCTCCCCCTCAACCCCCTTGCACCCATACGCCACGGCGGCTTCCACTATAAATGGGTGTCCAAGATACACAGCCGGCGGCCTCTGACATGCCGCCACGAACTCTGGCTCAAAGACATTTATAATTGCCTCTCTTAAAGCATCTTCGCCTATGGGGGAAAGGCACCTAGCGTCTGGAGAAGGAAAATCGTAACTCTTCATAGCCTCCAGCAACTCTAACACGTCATCGTTTGTTAGAGTTGAAGTAGGCTGGTGCGGGCTGAACCCTGCAGACTCAAGAAACTTCTTAGCGGTAGCATATCCAACCTTCTGAAAGCTCTTAACCATAAATGAGAGAAGGCTTTTCCCCTCATTCCTCTTTAAAAGTCTTCTCAACATTTCAGCGTCTACTCCATGAGGGTGTGGTAACACCTCTATAGGTAGACTGGGAATTCTCTCCACACTTCTCTTAAACACATGAACGTTACCCGATGGGTCAGTGAACGTTACTTCTGCGTGCGGCGAAGCTATGCTCGTCAGCCTAAAATAATTAAGGATCTTCTCCTCAGCCCTAGGATAGTCCCCTTTAAAGTAAAGCTCTACAATGGAACCATGCCATCCATCTTTATTCATAAGGCGTTTTCGTCCCTCTACTACTGGCATGTTCCTCTCAATGTCTATCCTAAGTTTGATTTCAAAGATCTCTCTTCCATTACTTACGGTCACACTTGCAGGCTTACCTGACGTAACTTGGCTGTAAAGAAGAGCCATTGAGATCCCTAATCCAAAAATTCCTCTCCTCTGCTTGACACCAAATTTAGAGCCATAGAGAAACTTACCAAAGGCAAAGGGTACCTCGCTTGGCGGAACCCCAAACCCATTATCTTCAACTCTCAAATAGTAAACTCCCCTCTCCACGCTGTTTAAGAGGACCTTAACACTTGGAAGGACACCTGCTTCTTCACAGGCATCTAAGCTGTTCTCTACAGCTTCACGGATAATCATATAGGTTGCACGGGACGGATTGGAGAAGCCCGCCAACTCCCTGTGCCTGTAGAAAAAGTCGGAGACGCTTATCTCTCCGAACGCTGGTTGCATATCACAAATTTCTATAGAACCACTTTTTTACATGTAGTAATACGAGGATAACACTGCGAGAGCGCGGAGAGAAAAACATTTAATAAACGGGCAAAGTTTAAATTAGGTGAGGGCCCCTAGCTCAGCCTGGTAGAGCCTGTGGCGCCGAGAGCACCCGGTTCGCACCCGGGAGGCCGCGGGAGCCTGCAAGGGACCGCGAATTCAAAAACCTCAAAGGGTTGAGTAAATCCCGCGGGGTCCACCATACCTTTCACTATTACCGTGCTTTCTTTACTCCTATGAACCTCCACAGGGGAGTAAACCACTTCAGGAAAAAGTGCTTAGAGTAAACTTCCACTACTCCGGGAAGATATTTAGCAACTGTCTTCTTTATCTTCGAGACGAGTTTTTGGTTTTGCGGCTCATGGAATGATTTGAACTGCATGCTTAGTTCAACCGAATATAGCTCTATTCCAAGCTTCCTGAAGCGCTCCACAAGTCCTGTAAACGTTGGCTGGTAGGGAACGTTGTCATGTACTGCTCGCCTGGCCGCCCTAACGTAGGCATCAGCCAGCTTCTTCGGCATAAGTGACTGGAGAGGGAGGCCATAGTGGCCGTCCCTTGCAACAATTAGAGGCGCGATCCTATTAGGACAGGTTATGTAGAGGGCTCCGCCACGCTTAAGAGCTCTACTTATCTCCTCGGAGCACCTTTTCGCATCCTTCACGTGCTCTATAACGTCATTGCATACTATGAGGTCAAATGCTTCGTCTTTGAAGGGTAGGTTTGCCCCGCTCGCCAATATGGCGTCTATCTCCACGTTGTTGTCTCTCCCCCAGGAACAAGCTATCCTTGGGTAGTGCTTTTCTATATCTATGCCGACAACCCTTGCTCCCCTCATGGAGAAAGCTATGGATATACCGCCTGAACCAAGCCCCAAGTCAAGCGTCAACTTCCCTCCAACCGGGATCTTAACGTAGTTGAACAGCTCTATTATCTCATTTCCCCTCTCAATACCCCTAAACGTGTACTCTGTGTATGGCCTGTAGAGGAAATGCTCCTTAGGTAAGAAAGGAGTTACAAACTCCTCCCACAGCCTCATGGTTTCCCTGCCAACTCTAACACTCATGGAAACCCCCTCCAATGCCTGTAACTAATTCATCCCCTCCCTTTCGGTAATAAAAAGTCTCCGTTTCACCGGCTATCGCCGCACGATAGGTTTCCTAAGCGCCTCCCATAGTTCCTCAACGATTTCGTCCTCCACCTCCACCGTTTTCCCATCCCTAACCATTACTCTACCTTTCTCTGTGACCTCACCTATAATACTCCACTGTACACCTAACCCATTAAGCACCTCAGCCGCTGCTTCAATATCTTCTTTTTCAACAGTCGCTAGTAGCATTCCGCTTGAAATCAGCCTAAAGGGGTTAATTGACAGCTCCTCGCAAATCCTCCTCGTCTCCTCGGCGACAGGGATTTTCCATTCCTCAATTCGGAACCCCACCTTTGAGGCGATTGACAACTCAATTAAACCCCCGATCACCCCTCCTTCCGTTGGGTCATGCATAGCGGTCACCTTGCACTTCTCGTTAAGGGCAAGCGCTTCACGCACCACACTTAACTCCCTCGAAAATTTCTTAGCCATCTCAAGCGTCTCTCGTCCAACCACGCTGAGCAACTCGTTGTAACGCTCCCACGCTAAGATCGAAGCACCCTCTAGTCCTGCATGCTTAGTGACAACAATCAGATCGCCAGGCCTAGCACCTCCCGTGGTAACAATTTTTCCTCTTTCAGCCTCACCTATCATAGTGCCACAAACTATGGGCTGTTCTAGGTACGGGGTAACCTCGGTATGACCGCCAACTATTGATACCCCCAGCTCCTTAGCCGCTGAATCCGCTCCCCGCATAACCTCCTCCAGAAGTCCTTCATCCGCTCCTTTCGGGAGCAGCACCGTTAAGGTCAGGAAAAGCGGCCTAGCCCCCCTAACGGCGACATCATTTGCATTAACATTGACCGCATACCACCCGACATCCTTACTTGCGCCAGTTATGGGGTCAGAAGCAACAACAAGAAACCTGTCTCCTGCATCAATTACGGCGGCGTCCTCCCCAACAGCTGGGCCAAGAACAACTCGTTTACTCTTAGCACCACCACATGGAAAAACAATTCTCTTCAAAACATCAATGGAAACCTTACCTATCGGAAGAACCATCCCACACAAGCCAAACCCTCCAGGTATTTCTTCTTTTTCAGCTGGTCATAGGCACCATGTTCCCATTCTGTTGGCTGACAAAACATTTTTATCGAAAATTTTTAAAAGACACACGCTTACTCCTTAATAATGAGCGACCGTGGTCTAGCCAACCTGCCAAAGGCGCGGGCTCTAGAGTGGTCTAGGACCCAGGCCCCCCAAGCCTGTGACCCGGGTGGCTACCGTAACCGAGGCCAGGGAATTCAAATCCCGGCGGTCGCACCAACTTCTTTCACCTTTTAGCTGATGAATGGAAACTCTTATATTCTTAATTGTTCTTCTCGTTTTTGATTTAGAGTGTAGTTCTGAAAATTACAGTGTAATTAAGTAAACTTTGTTGTACAATCTGTTGTGATGGTGGTTTGATTGGAGATGGTATATGTAAGAACCCCAGCCCGCCTTCACTTCACCCTCATCGACTTAAATGGTTCGCTGGGTAGGGTGGATGGCGGGATAGGTGTGGCTATAGATAAGCCAAACGTTGTCGTGAAGGCCACGTTGTCCGACCACCTTGAAGTACATGGACCGAAAAGGAATCTGGTTGAAAGTATACTTCGAAGGGTGATTGATGCACTTAACATAGACTCTGGAGTTAAAGTGGATGTTATGAAGACTATCCCGGAGCATGTTGGTTTGGGATCTAAGACTCAGCTCTCACTTGCTGTCGCCAAAGCAGTTTCCTCTCTGTTCGAGTTGAATTATGATGCAAGACATTTAGCGTTAATTACGGGAAGAGGCGGGACGTCTGGTATTGGCGTTGCAGCCTTCGAGAAGGGTGGCTTCATATTAGATGGAGGACACAGTTTTGGTAAAGGGAAAGATAAGGAGAAATTTCTCCCCTCATCCGCCTCCACAGCCCCTCCAGCCCCGGTACTGGTAAGGTATAGCTTACCTGACAACTGGCTTTTCGTTGTTGGAATTCCAGCTGTTGAGAAGGGGGCACATGGTGCCGAGGAAGTGAACATCTTCGAGAGGTTCTGCCCCATTCCTGGACGCGAGGTGGAATTGGTCTGCCGTCTTATCCTTATGAAGATCCTTCCGGCAGTCGTTGAAAGAGATTTATCCTCTTTCGGTGAAGGGTTGACTGAGATCCAGGGGTTAGGCTTCAAGAAGCTTGAGGTTTCACTGCAACCTCCGCTGGTTAAGGAGCTTATAGCTTCAATGTTGAGGTGGGGAGCCGCAGGGGCAGGTATGAGCTCCTTTGGCCCAGCAGTATTTGGCGTGGTCGAAGGTAAAAGAGCTGCAATTTCCCTTCTCTCTGATGTTGAGAACTACCTGTCTGCAGTGGGGGGGGAATGCTTCATAGCTAGGGCTAATAACGTGGGCGCTCAAGTTTCCAAGGAGGCAGTTCTGACTATCGGGAGTTAAGCTCCACCTTTCACTGGGGGAAAAGAAAAATTGGTTCGCGTGTGCGGTGTAGACCCCGGCACTGGTTCATGGGACATTGTCGGCTTAGATGACGACGACTTGGTCTTGGATACATCGATACCCACAAGGGCGGTTTTGGAAACCCCATCTCGTGTGGTAAAAATAATTAAGTCGATGGGATCGGTGGACCTAGTTGTCGCCCCCAGCGGCTACGGTTTGCCTCTTGTAAAGCTCAGAGACTTGGATGAAAGGCGGTTTTTTCTCTTAACATTAAAGAGAGAGAAAGAAGTCCGGGTTATAGGGCTAGAGCAGGTCGTGAGGCTCCTTATGAAAGAAGGATTTGAGGGCTACATTATACCTGGGATTAAGCATCTCCCATCCATTCCTCCCTACAGGAAGGTTAACAAGATAGATATGGGAACCTCCGACAAACTTTGCAGCGTAGCTCTAGCCCTTTGGGAATTTGCTCGTGAGAGCAACATGGACTACAAGGATGTTTCATTTATCCTTGTGGAACTGGGGGGAGGCTTCACAGCCGTAATAGGCGTGGAGCGAGGAGAAGTCGTGGACGCTATAGGGGGAGCCGAAGGCTGCATAGGCTTCACGGCATGTGGCGGTATGGACGCCGAGGTAGCCTACCTGCTGGGCGGCTTCGAGAAGAAGCTACTCTACACTGGTGGAGCAACGTACATTATCGGGTACGAAGGATTAACCCCGGAGGAGTTTGCCCTCATGTCGGAGCGAGACGAGCGATCTAAGCTTGCTTGGCACGCCCTTATCGAGGGAACAGTGAAAGACGTAGCTTCAGTGAGCGTCTCCTTGGAGAGATTTGACTCCATACTTCTCTCAGGGCGCCTTGCCAGAGTTGAAAGGGTAAGGAATGAACTAGAAAAAAGGCTTACACGCTTCGCCCCCACACGAAGAGTTAAGGGTTTCGCCAGGATAGCTAAGGAGGCCGCTCAGGGCGCCGCCCTCATAGCGAACGGGCTGGCTGGCGGAAGCTGTGAGTCACTTGTTGAAAGCCTCAGAATACGGGAAGCATACGGCTCGGTGCTGGACTACGTTTACTTCGATAAAATCCAGGAGTTAAGGGGGAAGCTTAGTGTTTAGGCTGGCGTGGGGAGTAACAGGGGCAGGCCACTTCATGAGGGAAACTCTAGATGTTTTTCTGCAGTTAAAGAAAGAGTTTGACGTTATGGTTACTATTTTTCTTTCTAGGGCTGGGGAGGAAGTAGCTAGGATGTATGGCGTCTTTGAGAAGCTGAAGATGGTAGCCCCCGGGGGATATTACCAGGAGGTGATACCTGAGAGCAGGGAGGGAGCCAGCTTCCCTAAGGCTGGAAGGTTTGCTTCGGGCAAGTATAGCGCCTTCATAATCTCTCCCGCAACCTCCAATACTGTTGCCAAAATGACATTCGGCATCTGCGACACGCTGATAACAACAGCCTTCGCTCAAGCAATGAAGAGCAGGGTGCCCATATACGTTGTTCCGACGGACCATAATGAGGGTGAAGTAGAGACCACACTGCCTGTTATAGTTGACAGA
>JAHAWR010000157.1:0-240 GCA_018383835.1 Candidatus Jordarchaeia archaeon
ATGTCTTAGTAGGGGTCCTTGGGATAGAGAGGAACATGGTCGCCGAGGCTCTCTACGCCTTGAGGTCCGTAGCGGGGTACAGACAGCTCCAAGCACTCCTGGACGACCCGCAAATAACTGACGTATCGCTCGTTGGACCCGGTAGTGTGTGGGTCAAGCACCGCTGGGTAGAGCAGAACCTTCCTGAGCTCGACTTCATCAGAACTAACGTGATGTTGAGCAGCTTCGACGAGGTGGTTG
>JAHAWR010000157.1:255-1592 GCA_018383835.1 Candidatus Jordarchaeia archaeon
TAGCCACTAAGTGCGGGACCTACATATCCACCTCAAACCCCATAGTTGACGCCCAGCTACCTCCTAGAGACGGTGCCCACAGGGTTCACCTAGTCGCGCACACTGTCTCGACCTCCAGGAGACCGGAGATAGTAATAAGGAAGAAGCCGTCGACCCCTCCGCTCATGAGCAAGCTCGTTGAGGAGGGTATCCTCCCAGAGGCTGTGGCAAAGCTCTTCAGGGTCCTCATACACGCAAGAGGCTCGATGATAGTTGCGGGACCTCCTGGCTCTGGGAAGACAACATTGCTCAGAAGCATACTACACTCGTTCGTGCCCTTAGGGTGGAAGGTCGCGATAATTGAGGACACCGGGGAGATAGACCCGCCGTCGAGTTCCTCGTGGGTTAGGTACACGACGTTCGAGCTCGGGACCGTGAAGGTTGACCTATTCGAGTTGGTTAAGGCTTCGCTCAGGTCCTCCGCGACGAAACTCATAGTCGTGGGTGAGACGAGGGGTGAGGAGGCCAAGGTCCTCGTTCAGTCAATGCTTGCAGGTCTGGGCGGCCTCACTTCATTCCACGGCTCCTCACCTGAGGATGTCGTGACGAGGTTCACAGGCCCTCCGATCAATCTCTCACCACTGCAGGTAGCGATGTTCAACCTCGTGGCGATCACCGGCTACGGTGAGAGGCCTAGGAGACAGGTCAAGCAGGTGGTGGAGCTCACGTATGACCGGAGTGAGGATAGGGTTAGGTTCAACGCAGTGTGGAGCAGGGAGATGGATGGTCTTGACGTTGACCCCAACACCATCGCCTCCAGACTAAGGAGGTGGGTTGAGCTAAGGGCTAAGGCCGAGGTCCCCGTGGAGGCGCTCCTAAGTGATCCATAAGCTCATTGAGAGGTACGAACACGCAGTGGCCTTAATCACAGGGGACATCAGGAGGTACGAGAAGGCCTCAGACGACGTCAAGATTGCATTCTGTCTGACGCCCGTAGCTGTTGCAGTGCCCCTAACGCTGTGCCTCACCGGCGTTTTGAGGGATGCTGTGCTTCTTACGGTCGTGGGTGTGGGGGTGGAGGTCTCCGCGTGGATGAGAGTGTTGAACACCTTGACGACCCTGCAGAGCTTCAGGAGGAGGTTGGAGGAGGAGCTGCCGTTCTTCACCCTATCCGTTGCGACCGCGAGCAAGACCGGTCTGGAGCCGGTGGAGTTGCTCAGATTCCTGTCGGATTCGAAGGTGTTTAACGCGTTCAGGGAGCTCGGGAGGAGGTTCTGGAGCCTGTCGGAGATCTTCGGCTCCTCAGAGGGTCTGGCGATGCTCCTCAGACTTGCAGGCGGGAGAGTCAGTCTCTTCCT
>JAHAWR010000157.1:1690-3001 GCA_018383835.1 Candidatus Jordarchaeia archaeon
GAGCTCTCTCAAGCAGGATGGCTGTGGCGATGATGGTGTCGATGTTCTTCTCAGCAGCGCCCGCCATCCTGATAGCGATGACCACCCTTTTCACCGTATCCCTTGAGGGCGGGGCGCCTGAAGCCCCAGCATTCATCCAGGTCTTAGCGCCGGTTATTGCCAGTGCGTCGGCACTCTTAATCACCGTGCTCCCCGGCTACCCCCTTGCCTCACAGGTCATCGTCGAGGGGAGAACCCTCACCCTATACAGAATCGCGTTCACGTCAGGGGTGGTGCTCTTGGCACTACCGCCAATATCGCTCTCACTAGGGCTCGTGGACCTCAGCGGCTTCAGGGAGCTCACTCTCTACAGCTCACTGGCTGCGGTTGCCTTGGGCGTGCTGCCCTTCACCTCGGTGCTTAAGGCATTGATGACCAGGGTCGACGACGTCGTGGAGGGAGTGGCTCAACACGTGAGGGTCTACAGGTCGATGCACCTCCTCAGGTCCGAGAAGCTGGAGGAGTTGGTGAGGGAGCCTGTGAGACCTTGGTTAGTGGACTACCTGAAGGAGTCGATGGAGTTCTTCAGGGTGCTTGGAGACGTGGACCCCTCCGTCTTCGACCTCTTCGTGATGTTCGTACTGGAGGTGCAGAGAGCGATGAGGAGGGTCATGACTCATGCGGCGTTCATGACGGTCGTCGTGTTGCTGACCCCCATACTGTCCACAGCGACGATGGGTCTTGGAGCGGGGTTAGGGATAACCACGGAGGCTCTCCTGGTGAGCTACGCCTCAGTCCTGGGGTTCGGCTTCATCGCCGGGAAGATAGCCCTCGGGAGGAACACATCAACCCTTCTACCTGGCATCGCAACACTGCTCTACGCACTGACGCTCACAGCGTGATCCGGCTTTTAAATCCTCCATCTCTGTGAGGTGATAAAAGTGAACAAGGATAGGAAGCCGCTTAGAAGGGGCTTGAGCGAGGCAGTCGTCATCATGATCGTGATCATGATCGCGGTGACCCTTGGCTTCGGTCTCAAGACGTGGTACGACACGCAGATGAGGAAATTGCCCACGACGGATATGGCAACCGCTGAGTGGAGTGCTACCTACGGCACCGACAGGTGGATAGTTGCCGTGAACGTGCACAACAACCTAGACAGGAGCATCGTGGTACAGTCTATTAGGTTGACGTTTGCAAACGGAACTGTATACACGCTGCCAGGGGCCGCTGGAATAACCGTAACGCCGACGCCTGGTTCAGTGACCGTGTCGTTGAAGGGTAGTCTGAATTTCGTAGTAGTAATTCCAATGTCCTCTCCAACCCCGGCAA
>JAHAWR010000150.1 GCA_018383835.1 Candidatus Jordarchaeia archaeon
AGGGTTATAACGACGTGAAGGAAATGTTCCTAAGCGCCCTGAGGGCGAAAACGCCTGTTCACTTCTTAATGGTTGGTCCGCCAGCGACTGCAAAGTCTTTGTTCCTTGAGGAGTTGAGCAGAATTCCCGGTTCGACCTTTGTCGTTGCTGGCACAACTACAGGTCCGGGGCTCAGGGATTTGCTATTAGAGCAGAAGCCGCACATTTTACTGATTGACGAGCTAGACAAAGTAAGAAGCACGCAGGATATCTCCGTCCTGCTGACGCTAATGGAGAGGCAGGTGCTCTACGTCACGACGGTGAGGCACGGCAGGCAAGTGGTACACTTACCATGCAGAGTATTTGCGGCTACAAACAAAACGGAGAGAATCCCGCCGGAGCTGTTGTCCAGGTTCGTGGTTCTCAACTTTAAACCCTACACGGATGGAGAGCTTAAGCGGGTCATGGTCAAAGTGCTCACCGAGAGGGAGTATTGCGAAGCAGGAATGGCGAGGTACATCGCCGAGAAGCTCATCGCAGAGGGTTTCAGGGATCCGAGAGATGCGGTAAAGGCTGCTAGGCTAGCACGGGCTAAGGGTGGCGGTGAGGTAACAGAGGAGATTGTCAACGCTGTAATCGGCTTCATGAAGAAGTACAGACCGGGGAGGGGGTTCACGCCTTAGGCATAAGGTTCACGGTCGCTGCAGGTAAGAGAAGGTAATCTCGCTTAAAGCTAGGGGAAGTTGAAGTGCTAAGAGGTTCAGCGGGTGATGTCTGCCGAGTAAGCTGCTCTCCGGGAGGTGCAAAGATCGGTGGAACATGCTAGCTGCCGCTTAAGCATTGCTCAGAAATTGTTTTTCAAAAAGCGACTTATAAGGTACTTGTGACTAGCCCAACACCTTCGCGAAGATGTGAGAGTGCTTCGGGGCCATGAACGCATATGCACTAATGTGTGTCAGTTTCATCGTTCTTTAAATAACGTATAAAGAGTGGTTGCAGAGGGGTCACGTAGTGGAGGGAAGTGAAGCTCCCAAAGGTTGTGCTGTGGTTGATTAGCATCGAGATGGGGGGCGTAGTTGCAGCATCGTTTGTTAAGACGACGGGGCTGCTAGCGCTGGAGGGTGTGCTTAGCTTTGATGAACTCATCCAGCCTCCCCCTGGGCACAACTTACCGCTAGTAGGTGGATTTCTCTGGTTGCTTTCTGTGCTTCTGCGTATCGTATACATTATCCTCAGGCTTCCGACCACCGAGTTCTTGCTCGCCTTTTTTCTGCCGCGCCCTCTTGCGTCTTCGATCTCAATCACCTTAGGGGTGGGAATCCTCATTTACATCCTCTACACTATGTACACTGTGGGGAAGGGCTTGTTCTCGCGGCTATGAGGAGCTAGGCGAGGAGGATGCAGCTAAGTCTCTAGTGGGAGAGTGCGCATTCGCCTCCAGCGAGTTAATGCAAGCGGGAATCCTGTAAGCTCAGAAGCCCGATATGCTACTATGTCGCGCCACCGGGAAAGATGTATCCTCTAGATAATGGAGATGACGGTAAAAAGTAGAAGCCTGAGCCATGCTCAGAGCTTCTCGGAAGCATCAGCTGCTATTTTCTCAGAAGAGGAAGCGAGATTTAATGTCGAAGAACCGCGGGGCTCTCAAAGTCTATAAGCGAAGGGGTGAAGTAAACATTTACCTAAGTGCTTTTGCCCCTCTGATATTGTGTTGTGGAGTTTTATGCTTGGTAGCGGGTTGCTGGTAAGCTTGGACGGGGTTTCGGTGGGGGTGCCTGAGCCCTCGGAGAATGCAGGCGAGAGGTTTAGCGGTGCTGGGGGAGTTAAGGTTCACGAGCTTGCAGTTATCTGCCTCGTTGTCCTATCGCTGCTGCTTCTCTCGATGCTCTTTGGGTGCGCGTTTGTTGAGTCTGGCATGGTGGATCTGTATGCCTCGCAGGATCCGTGGTCCCGCTTGATCCCGGCCTCTGTCATTTTGATCTTCGCGGGTCAGCCTCTCGGAGAGGTTTTCCTTCTCCGGCTAGCCCGCAGGGGGAGGTTGAGCACGCTCCATATTCCTTGCAGGATTACGTCCTTGGGCCTGCCGCCCTTGTTCTTTCTTCTATGCATGCAAGGTGCTTTTGCGAGCAAATACCCTTGGAACCTTGTGTTTACTGGCTGCCAGCTCTTGATAGCTTTGCTGCTGCTCTATGACAAAACCCTTAGCGCGGCTGCTCCCAACCTGCCGCTGGCAGTATACCTCACGTTTTTAGGCACTTTCCTCGGAATTCTATCGCCGCCGCTGCTCGTGCTTGCTACTGCACTGCTAGCAACGCTCTATGACACGTACTCGGTGACTCGGGGTCCGCTCAAGCAGCTCGCTAAAACCTTGAAAAGCATCGCGGAGCTGCCCTGCAGCACGCTGTGCGTGGGGCGGCGGCAGCTAGGGCTCGGCGACGTGTTAGTCTACTCCATGCTGTCTCCGGTCTTCCTCCTGCACCCCTACTTCTCCGCTGCACGGTGGGCTGCAGCTTCCGCCGCGCTGCTCCTAGGACTCCCCACGACAGCAGTAGTGCTCAGACAGTGGAAACCGGCCTCGGGCCTAGCCCTGCCCGTCACCTTCTCCTTGATAGCTTATGCTTTATGCGTACAAATCGGAGCCTGAGACCGCTGAAAACCCCTCTCTTCGATCGCCTTGCTCTTTGTGCAGTTTTCTTGACTACGGTAGTTTTCTTGAAGGCGATGTAGGCAATCTCATCTTCGTTCACGGCAATTATTTCACCCAGATGTTCTTCCAGAAGCTGAACCTGGCTACTGCGTCTCAGAAGCTTGCCCTCTAACTCCTGCCCGCTCTTAAGCACCACTCTCACCTCTGGGAAGCTGGCTAATGAGTAGTCAAATATGGAGCCAAGAAGCAAGAAGCTTACAAACTGCGCCATGAGAACGAAGAGGAATGTCGAAAAGTGCTGGAAAACAGCATCAGGAGACAGGAACTTGAGGTAGGGGAGAAAAATCATCACTATAGTAAGGAAAGTACAGAAGAGGGTCAAGGCGTCTCCGCTTCTTAAGAAGAGTTCCTTGTACAGCTTCAGCAGGAAAGAGGGGAAACTTCCTTCCAATTGTTTTGTCACTTGCTCCAGCTCTTTCTTGAACAACTCGTCGCCAAGTGCCACCCCGCGCATTCTGAGTTCTTCGCAGACAGCAACGGGAATAGCCAATAGAAGCCAAAGGAATAGGGGAGGAAAAAAGATAGCTATTACTCCCAG
>JAHAWR010000151.1:0-147 GCA_018383835.1 Candidatus Jordarchaeia archaeon
GTCTGGCATAGCGACCATGCTATCGCTCACTTGGAGCGTTCCAGTCTCGTATATCCTGGCGCTCAGGCAAAGGACGGGTCTCGTTGAGGCCTTACTGGAGACCTTGGTGGGCATGCCGACTGTCCTCCTGGGGCTCCTGCTCTACTT
>JAHAWR010000151.1:185-3189 GCA_018383835.1 Candidatus Jordarchaeia archaeon
TGCTGTACACTCCGCAGGCGATGATCGTGGGCGAGGCGATCCTGGTTACTCCCTTAATAATATCGACGAGCCACAGGTTGCTCAGGAACGCCATAACCACGTACTCGGAATTAGCCCTCAGCCTCGGTGCCGGCAGGGATCAAGCAATGAGCCTCATCCTGAGGGAGACCTCGCCGGGGATCATCGCATCAGCCGTAATGGGTTTCTCAAGAGCCGTGGGCGAGCTTGGGATAGCCATGATGGTAGGGGGAAACATAAGCGGCTACACACGCGTGGCGACGACGGCGATAGCCCTAGGGGTCTCGAGAGGGGAGTTCGAGGAAGCTCTCGTACTAGGTCTAATGCTCTTAGCGGTAATGTTAGTTGTGAGCGCCGCGTTAAAGAGTTTAAGCAGGGTCTACGAGAGATGGTGAGCATAGGACTTAGGGACGTTTGGTATCGGTACACAGGCTCTAGCAGCTGGTCCTTGAAGGGTGTATCAATCATCATCCAGGAGGGGGAAACGGTCTTAGTGACCGGGCACAACGGCAGCGGGAAGACGACCATGCTCAAGATAGCGTCGTTGATCTACAGGCCCTCCTCCGGGGCGGTCCTCGTGAACGGCAAAGACTTCTGGGCGCTGAGGGAGTCTGAGAGAACAAGCGTTAGGAGATCGATAGTCTACGTGCACGAGAAGCCAGTCCTTCTGAGGGGTTCAGTGCTCAGCAACGTTGCTTACGGGCTGGCGATCAGGGGGATGAGCAGCGGCGAGGCGGTGAAGAAGTGTAGAGAGGTTCTGGAGGAGCTGGGGATATGGGAACTCCACCGCTCGAGCCCGCATAAGCTCTCAGCAGGTCAGGCGCAGTTAATGGCTGTGGCTCGCGCGCTAGTCCTAGACCCTGAGGCGTTACTCCTCGACGAACCCCTCGCGCATCTGGACAGCGAGAAGAGGGAAACACTAATAAATACGCTGATTGGGAGGCAAAGGCAGGGCGTCAGCATAGTGATCTCGTCCCATCAGGTAGGATATCTAGGTAAGCTAAGCGTCAACAAGACCGTAACGCTAGAGAATGGGGTGATGATAGGGGCTCGTGAGAAAAGTGAGAGTAATTAGTAACAAGCAACGAAGCAGGAAGCCTCGGGAGGTACCGTTTTCTCCACGCATGAAAATCCAGTAAACCTTTAGCAGCCCTCATATGTCAAAACCTCTTCCCTCTCGCTGGTTAGGTAAACTTTTTTTATGTTGGTGTTTATTACGTTGATAGGCGTCTTGAACCTCTTTTGAGGAGGCGGAGGTCCTACGTGAACGTGCCGACATGTTCCTGGAGAACGCCAAGTACCTCTTGGGGAGGAGCCTCTACGACCTGGCGGGTTTCAATGTAGAGCAGTACTGCCAGCTGATCCTCAAGTACAAGTTGCTTGTGAAGACGGGAAGCTACCCGCGGACACGCTCGCTGACCAGGTTAATAGACTACGCATCCAGGATAGAGCCCGGGGTGAGGGTTCTCGCGGAGAAGGAGTATCTCCTGATGCTAACGAAGCTTGAGGACGCGTACATAGGTACCAGATACCTCCCCGCAGATACACGGGGATCGAGGCCCAGGCCCTCTACAGGTTCGTTGAAGAGGCGTTTAAAGAGGTTGTCGAGAGGGTTTGAGATCTACATCGAGTACTCGAGGAGGGTTAGAGACGTGCTCAGAAACCCCTCAGAGCTATTAGCAGACGTAAAAACGAGGTTTTGGAGTATATACAAGACGCAAAGGTCTACCTATTCGGGTCAATGGCTCAAGGCAAGTACACGCTCTTAAGCGACGTAGACGTCTTGGTGATAAGCGATAGGTTGGAGGGGATTGACAAAGACGTCATCAAGGCACTCGTGAAGATGAAGTACATAGACTATCCTAAGAGCTTCACATGATCTCACGTAAGGAGTTCGAGAGATGGTACAGGAGGTTCATTGACGAGAGCAGTTGATTGAAATATAGGCTCATCACGCACATCGGCAGAGGCTGGGCTTACCTGTTAGGTCAAGCACGTGCCTGAGAGCGTAGGGAGGGGAACGTCAAAGCAGGGTTGAAGAACGTGAGGGCCTCGCACGAACTGCTGAACACTCTCCTGTAGGGGTAAGGGAGTAAGTTCTCACGCCGTCTCGATCACATACGTGGCCAGGATCGGGAGTATGAGTGTTGCATCCCCGTAGACCGTGACGTGTTTGGCGTTGGGCTTTATCTTCCCCCAGCTTACGGCTTCCTTACTCCTAGCCCCGCTTAGGCTGCCGTCCCACTCGACAGCCGTGGTCACGTACACTGCATAGTCCAGCCCCTCCTTAAATTGGTTCCACCAGATCGTGTGGTGCTTACTTATGCCTCCCCCGAGAACCAGGGCTAGGCTAACCCTGGACTGGAAAACCATATCGGAGAGCTCCTTCATATCCTTGAGGGGGTTCAGCTTAAGACCGGTGAATTGAGAGTGTATGAAGAGGTGGGTTCCGAGGGCTCCGTCAACGATCCCCGGCACGTACACGGGGACTCCCTTCCTACTAGCCGCCCCTACCACGGAGTTTGGATCGTTCCTCAGCGACTCCCCGGCTAACGCGATGAGCTCCCTAACTCCCCATTCCTCCTTAAGCGAGGAGGCTCTGCGCACTAGATCCTTAGCGAAGGCCTCCACAAGCGGTCCGTAGGAGTCCCTAGGTATGAAGACATTGCCCAATCTGTGGATCCCTCTCTCCTCAAGCATCACGTCATCCACATCGAAGAAACCCTTCAGATAGGCACCGCCTGCGGACCTAGCTATATCGTGATCGAGAGCTCCACACGTCGTGACCACGACGTTGAAGAACCCCTCCTCTATAAGTTGCGCTATCACACCTCTGAGGCCAGTGGCTATTAGGTTGCCGGTGAATGAGAGGAACCTCAGGTCAGCCTCCCTAATCCCTTCACTCAGCACCTCAGAGGCCCTCTGAACGTCGGCTGCTGTGAAGCCGTGTATATCTCCGTAGAGCCTCACCAGATCCTTAACGAGC
>JAHAWR010000153.1 GCA_018383835.1 Candidatus Jordarchaeia archaeon
TAAGTAGGAATGAAAATAGCAAATACCTACATATCCCTACTTAGCTCAGAACCCTTTATGTCCTCAAGGTTGTAATTAATTACATCGTAGACTCCCTTCAAGTCTATTTGTGTATGTGTGAGCGATAATATGCTGAACTTAGCCATGGAGGAAGGCGTTTAGCTAAGTCCGAGGATAATTATTTTTTCTTCGCTCAGCATGCTGAAGGCGTCAACATAACTTTCAGCGTCCTAGGCCCCAGTCGGGAAATAATTTTGAGGGATTAATTCTATGCATCCCTGCACCGCAATGTAGAGATTCCATAGAGCCGCACTAAGTAAGATGCGGTCTCTGGCCAGTTCATCTAGACTCTTTTTTCTAAAGTTCCTCAAGTGTTTTTAGGGCTTCGGCGATGTGGTCAAGAGGCACGAAAAACCTCACAAGTTTCCCTTCCCTTCTTTAGATATATCGTCTTTAATTTCCAGCGCTGAAACAAGCGTATTGTTCACGAAGTTCCGGTGAGCTTCTTCGTCCTTGAGCACAAGAGCTTTTCCTTTCATGATGACGTTGTACCTGAACAGTGGAGGCGAAAACCACGTTGGGATTATTCTCCAAGGCTTTTTTGGCCAATTCGACATTAAACCGGTTGGCAACCGCAACTTGCACCTCAGCACGACATCACAGTGATGAGATAGAAGAATGCCTTTTTAAATACCTCGCCTTTTCCAAAATGGAGGCTACGACTCAGGGTGAGTTCTCATGGTAGATGTATAGCTCACTAGGAAGGCTATTTCAAATGTTGGATTCTTGAAGGTGGAATTGCTTTTTGGGTGGAAGTGAAAATGCGCGGTTACTGTTTCTAACTAGTGTCCTCCTGCCTAGCGTTTGTAGTAGAGTTTCTTGAGTAGTATGGCGTCGCCTTCCAGGTTTGGGCTTTCTGAGACTACGATCCCCTTCACGTTGAACTCCTTCCAGACTTCGACGAGGTCTAGGTATTTCAGGTCTGACTCTTCGAGGTTGACGTGGTTTTGCTCCCCCTTCTCCGTGTAGTTTATCCCGGAGACGTGGATGTGGATGTCGTCGAGGCACTCTCTCCCCAACTCGTCCTCAAGGTAGGAGAGGATCTCGGCGAACTCTTCTCGGGAGTTATACTTGCCACCCGTCCTAGCGTGGATATGGGCGAAGTCTACGCATGGCAGAACCATCTCCACATCCTTGCTCAGCTGCACCAGCTCCTGGAGGCTTCCAAACTGTGAGCCCTTCCCCGTCGTCTCAGGCCTCACCCAGACCTCCACGCCCTCCTCCCTGAGTGTCCTAACTATGCTCTTTAGGCAATCTTTAACTTTCTCGTAGACTTTCCCGGGTTGATCTTTCATGTAGGTGGCGGCGTGAAAGGTTATGGAGGAGGAGCCTGCCGCGTATGCTACCCTTGCCGTGTCTAGGATCCTCTTCACACTAGCCTCAACCTTCGCCTTCTCCCTAGAGTTGAGGTTTATGTAGTATGGTCCGTGGGCTGTTAGGGCTACGTCAACCTCTTCAGCTGTGGCTTTGACCTTGGACGCCGTGTCGGGCGGCATTCTAACCCCGTAGACGAACTCGAGCTCCATTGCGTCGAGTCCGAGCTCGGCAACCTTCCTAACGCCCTCAACTGCACTCCTATTCTTCGTGAGTGCTAGGGGAATGCCCGCGGGGCCAAAACGTAGCCTATCCAACCACTCACCTCCCCCCCATTGACAACAGGAGCTCACGTATTCTTTTAACTCCTTCCAGTATGCTCTCCATGGATGCCGCATAGCTTATCCTTATGTGTCCCTCGCCCCCCAGCCCGAAGGCTTTCCCAGGCGTCACGCAGACGCCCTTCTCTTTTAGCAACCTCTCAACGAAGGTCTCGCTGTCCTTAACGTAGGCTGAAATGTCTGGGAAAACGTAGAACGCCCCCTTTGGGGTAGGGCAGTGGACGCCGTCTATCTCGTTTAGAGCCTTTACTAGAGCGCGCCTGCGCCTGTCATACTCCCTCCTCATTTCTTCGATGAAGTCCTGTGGCCCCCTTAGCGCTTCCAGTGCGGCTTTCTGGACGAAACTGGCGGCGCAAGTTGTAGTGTTCTGCTGTATTTTAGACATGGCGTTCACGACTTCTCTGGGGGCGACGGCGTAGCCGATTCTCCACCCAGTCATGGCGTAACTCTTAGAGAACCCGTGGATCAGCACGGATATGTCTCTAGCCTCCTCGAAGCTCAATATGCTCGTCTGCTTGAAGCCGTCATAGGTTAGGTCGTCGTATATCTCGTCGGACATTATGTAGAACCCATGGTCGACGGCGAGGTCGACTACAGCCTTCATTTCCTCCCTGCTGATAACTCCGCCGGTGGGATTATTGGGCGAGTTAAGGATAACCATCCTAGTTTTTTCACAAATAGCTTCTTTGATTGCTTCCTCGTCGAGGGAGTAGTCTTGGCTGAGGGGGACCTCGCGCGGAGCCCCGCCGGTAAACCGGACTATGTCCTTGTATGTAGGCCACGTGGGGCTCGTGATTACCACTTCGTCGCCCGGCTCGAGGAGGGCTAGAAGGGCGCAGAATATCGCGTGCTTGGCGCCCGGCGTCACTATGACCTCGTCCACGTCTACGCTGCAACTAGACTTCTCCTTAACACGGGAGGCTATGGCGCTCCTCAACTCGGGGAGCCCCTTACTCTCGGTGTATTTTACAAAGCCTTCCTCGAGGGCTCTCATTGCTGCAGTCTTAATGTGGCTGGGGGTGTCGAAGTCGGGCTCTCCCACCTCCAGGTGAATTATGGTTTTTCCTTCTTTCTCCATTCGACGGGCTATCTCCAGCATCCCGATGGTGCCTGATGGGGGGAGAATGGACATTCTACTCGCAAGTCTCAATCCATTCACCCTCTAAAAGGCTGAAAGACCAGAAAAATAAGGGTTTTGCCTGTCCTCCGAGACGGGGCATTACGCTTTTTCGTTGCTTTCTCTCGTCTTTGTTGCGAAAAATTGTAGACAAGCGTAATATTCTTTCTCAATTTGTGATTTGGAACAGATTCACCGCAAATCATATAATTGGAAATTGAGAAAACCTTATGTTGCAGGAGGCGAACGTCTGATGGACGCGAACGTCTGGAGCCTGTTTAGGGAAATGGAGAATGGAAGGAAAAACCATA
>JAHAWR010000154.1:0-2136 GCA_018383835.1 Candidatus Jordarchaeia archaeon
CTTGGTTTTCGACACCTCAAAGGCTTGGTTCTGGAGTAGGGCTAAGGGGGAGATGGGGGAACTAATCCTCAACGAGAAGTTTCTGATCATTACTTAGGTTTAAGCGGAGAGTTGAGGAGCCAAGGGGAGCGATTGCATGGGACTGTAATGAGAGGAGCATCGACGGCTTCAACCCAGAAATAGGATGGATAAGAGTAGACCTTGGAAAGCTCTTCCACATACACAGAGTTTACGAGCTGAAAAGGCAGAGACTGCAAATTAAGGCTTCGAAAAAACCATCCTTGAGGAGAGTTCTAGAGAAATACTCGAACAGGGAGAAGAACAGAGCAAAAGACTTCATTCACAAAATAACGAGAGTGATCGCTGAGGCGTTTAGGGGCTACGTTCACGGCTTCGAAGACCTCAACAAGGAGAAGATGCTCAACAAGTCAAGAACCCACAACAGAAACGTCGCAAAAAGCGATTGGAAAACTATAATCAGTTTAATGAGTTACAAGTCTAGAGTCCGGCTTCTAAATCCTTATAACTCGGCTAGGAGGTGCTCCAGTGGGATGGTTAATGCCCCGAAGGGAGCACTCTACGAGTGTAAGGGTTGCGGGTTAAAAATAGATAGGCAGCTTAACGCATGCATAAACTTATACCTTCAGATGGAGGGTCTTTCTCCATCTCCGAAGCTCTTTACCGAGCTTGTGAAGAGGTGGAGCGGGTTCACCCTGACGGGGGGTGAGGCTGATGCAAGGCTCCGATGAGCTCGTGAGGGGCTTTGAGGCTTGTGAACCCCAAGGACCAAGTATGGATCAACACTTACCCATACTTAGTCTGGAACCCATAACGCTGGTTTGAATGTTGCAGGAACGTCGCTGGACCCATTTAATCACCTCTCCAACTACTTTGACCGCCCTCTCCACATCCCAGAAGTAGGGTATGTTAAGCCTCCTCAACCCTTTTTGCGCCCTCCTTAAAACCTCCTCCTCAACTTGGAGGAGGACAGCGACCAGCAATTTACCCGCGCCAGTAGCCTCTCGGAAAGCTTTCTCAACGTCAAACGCTATTTCTTCCATGAGCTCCAGTATTAGGAGGATGACGTCCACCCCATCGTCCTTCACAAGCGCGTTGACGGCAACCCTATGCTTCTCCCCTACTTCCCCACCGTCAAGTTTGGATGGAGGCCAGTAGTCCACAGGGTTAGTGCTGGGGCTAAACGGGCTCAGAACCTTCTCCTTTAGAACACTCTCGGTTTCTTCAGAGAGGCGTGCCAGCGTTAAGCCGTTCTCCCCGAAGCGCGACGTAGCTATGGAAATAGCTCCCGAAGATGGACCAACGACAGCAACCCTGTTCCCTCTTGGAGCCCCGCTCAGCAACACCCTTGCAACATCGAACATCTCGCTATACTGTGAAACGCACATTGCACCCATGCTCCTCAGCTTCTCAGCCCCGTCACCCGCACAATAGGCCACTACTGGCTTAACGCTGGCTGCCTCTTTAACTCCCCTCACCGCTTCCTCCGTTAGCTTGCAGAAGTGGCAAAGGATCACTTTTGTTTCTTTATCCGTGGAGAGATACTTCAAGACGTCCTTTTCGCCAACGTCGCAAGCGTTCCCCACATGTACCAGTTTGCTAAACCTTACTCCCTCCGGCTGCCACCACCCTAATCCGCATGTCAGCCCCCCGCTGTGGCCCACATAGCTCACACTTCCAGCTTCAAACCTCCTCACAGGCGTCAGCATAGGGGCAAAGTGGCCTGAGAAGTTCACTAGGCCAACGGTGTTTGGCCCAAAGACGCGGATTCTCCTCCGCCTTGCCTCCTCCAGAACGATTTTCTCCCTCTCTTTTCCTTCTCCTCCAACTTCCGAGAACCCGGAAGACGCCATAATGACGTTCCTAACTCCGACATCAGCCAGCTCAAGGAAGGCGTTAACGGCTGCGTCAGGTGAAAGGACGACCACTCCCAGCTCCGGCACCTCCCGCAGCATTTCAATCCTAGAGACAGCTGGAACACCGAGCACGCTTTCCCCCCTCAGGTTAACCACGTAGACTTTTCCCTCAAACCCTAAGTCGATGATGTTCTTGATAATCTGGTAGCCAAACTTTCCCTCAACGGAGGAGCCGCCGACAACTACAACGCTCCGGGGACTG
>JAHAWR010000154.1:2142-3089 GCA_018383835.1 Candidatus Jordarchaeia archaeon
CCGTCCAGCGACAAACCCTAAACCCCCCAAACCATCGCATCCCTGAGCGCGGAGCACGACGAGCACCTGACGCATCCAGCTCGGTTATCAAGCGGGCTAACCCCAAACTCCAACAGAATCCTCCTCAGAGCGGCGTAAAGCCTGAGCATCCTCTCCGGTGGAGGAGGAACCGCCTCCTCCATCTCCGTGCCCACGATCGGCATTAGTGGAACTAGGAAGGGCACAACGCCGACCCGGGCAACCTCCTCAAACCCCCAAAGCAAGCTGTCATCGCTCTCCCCCAAACCGGCAATGACGTAGGTGCTAACCTGCCCCTCCCCGAACACCCCTACAGCTTCCCTCCAAGCCCTAAAATATTCCTCCAGGGAAACCTCAGCCTTCCCTGGACAAACCCTCCTCCTAACTTCTTCATCAAACGTCTCAACATGGACTCCGACGGTATCCACGCCTGCGTCAGCCAGCCCCTCAAAAGCACTGAGACCCATTGGGGGCTCAAGCTGGACGTGCACCGGGACATCATAGTTCTTCTTCAGTCCCCTTGCGGCCTCGGCTAGGAGCTGGGCCCCCCTATCGGGGGAGGCAAGGGTTCCTGTCGTTATTGTCACATGGCTGCAAACCCCCTCCTCCAATGCCGCCCCCACAACCTCAACAAGGTCCTCAACCCTCTTGCGGGCAACAGTCAACCCGTCCTTAAGGGAAAGGTCAACGCCACAAAACTTGCACCCTAGCCTTGCCTCCCGCCTCACACATCTCTGAATGAGGGTAGTGGCCACGCAGTCTCGTCCATGCAAAAGGGCAATCTTCCACATCGGAACCCCACTGGACGTATTCCGGCGGTAAAACTCTGGGACGGGGACAGGCCTCACCTCGGCAACACGCCTTTCTCCCTCAAACACAAACCACCTATCCTCCTCCCTCCTCAAAACGAGAGGAGACCTCCTCACGAA
>JAHAWR010000024.1:0-786 GCA_018383835.1 Candidatus Jordarchaeia archaeon
GTGATAGGTGACGCTTAGTTCTCTGTTGGAGGGTTGGGATTTGAGGGTTGAAGACGTGAAAATGATTGCGGTTGTTGGAGCCGGGATAATGGGCCACGGGATCTCAGCTCGCCGCCCAGTCGGGCTGCGAGGTCTCCCTCATGGACATAAGGTGGGAGGCACTTAAGGATGCGATGAAGAAGATACGCTGGAGCCTTGATAGACTCGCCGAGAAGGGCATGATTCCGAGGGAGAAAGTGGACTGCTGGCAGAATAGGGACTACGACTAGCTTGGAGGAAGCTGTTGGGGACGGACTTCGTTATCGAGGCAGTTGTCGAGGACATAGAGGTCAAAAAGGACGTTTTCAGGAGGATGGATGAGCACGCGCCTAAGCATGCTGTCCTCGCATCTAACACGAGCACGCTCCCGATAATTGAAATAGCTTCAGCCACTTTCTAGACCCGACAAGGTCGTTGGAACACACTTCTTCACACCCCTGTCCTGAGGCTTCTGGTCGAGGTCGTTAAGGGCAAGAGGACCAGCAAGGAGACCTTGCAGCTCCCGTCGACCTAGCCAAAAATTGGTAAAAGTGTGATTGTATGCAAGAAGGACGTGGCGGGCTTCATAGAGGATTCTGAGGCCAGTCCTACAAGAAGCTGCTTGGACTGTTCACAGGGGGGCGACCATAGAGGAAGTTGATTCGGCCATCGTGTATAAGGCTGGGCTACCGATAGGAGCCTTCAGGCTGGCGGACTATATAGGGATACACAGTGTACATGGCTGGAAAAGCCATGAGCGAAAGGGAC
>JAHAWR010000024.1:793-2866 GCA_018383835.1 Candidatus Jordarchaeia archaeon
AATAATGCTGTGTCCCATATTCGGGGAGTACTACAAGAAGGGTTGGCTCGGGCAGAAAACGGGGAGAGGATTCTGCAAGTGGGGGAAGAGTGGGGCGCCCACCGTAGCGAAGGATGCGGGGGGAGAGGCTCGACCCTGTACCCATAGTGGCCCCAGCGGTCAACGCGGCTGCATGGCTCGTGCGGAACAAGATAGCAAGTGGAGGACGTGGACTTGGGAGTCAAACTGGGGCTTGGATACTCTAAAGGCATACTCGAGTTGGCCGACGAGTGGGGACTCGACAGGATAGTATCCGCGCTCGAAGAAAAAAGAAGGAAGTACGGGGACTAATACGCTCCGGATCCACTCCTAAAAAGACTCGTGAACACAGGGGAGGTTGCGTCAATGTTGGGAGGGGATTCTACAAAAAAAGGAGAAAGAGGGGTATTGTTGCTTTCGTGGGGGAGTCAATTTCTTAGAAAATTTAAGAGTCAACCAAGCACTTGGATTTGTAATGGAGGCAGAAAAGATGACGCCTAAGGATTTGACGCCTGAAGAGTTTGAAGCGTTCGTGCAGTCTGCCCTCCGAGTTGCTAGAAGCGAACATGAACAGATGCCACGTTTCTGTCCTCGCTGCGGAGGAAGAATGATCTTTAAGCTTCAACGTCTCGTAATGGAACCTCCAGGCGACGTGCTGATCTATGTGTGTGAAGTTTGCGGAGAAGAAGTTAGTAAGTTCTTCCCATTCCCTGAAGACCATGCTAAGTACTTCAAATGAAAGTTAGGTTGCCTTCTGAGCCGCAGCCGCAACTCTCTTCGTGTTCTGAGGCTACTTCTGTTTAGCTTTTTAGGTGCTTAAGGGGGAGGGGGTTGCGTTTTGCGCTGGTTTGGGGGTCGGGCTGGGGTGGGGGTTGAGACTGAGTGGGTGTAGGCGGGTGAAACGTCCCGTTACAGGTTTGGGGCGGTTGAGGTGTAGCCGCAGCCTCAAGACCCGGTTTCCTAACAGTTCATTTGTTCACCCTGGAAAGCCCCTATGGGGAGAGGGCCCAGTGGGCGAAAGCTAGCCGGGGTCAGAACGGTTGCCTTAAGCCACGCAAAAACATTTTCATTCATCTTTTATCTTTTGGGGTCAGGTGTAGGAGAGGCCGAAAAAGAGAAATTAGAGTTACTTCATTGTTGTCCTTGTTCATGAAAATAGGAGAGGGAAAGGGTTGGTTGGTGTTGTTTCATACGGCGCCTATATTCCTTTGCATGCTCTTAGCAGGGAGCTTGTGGCTAAAGCGTGGGACTTCCCCTCTGTTCCGGGGAGTAAGAGTGTCGCTGGCGCCGATGAGGACAGCGTAACGATGGCTGTTGAGGCGTCCATGGACTGCCTGGCAGGGCTGGAGCCGCGTGATGTTGACGGCGTCTTCTTCGCGACCACGACGCCCCCGTACGCCGAGAAGATGAGTGCTCCAACAATAGCTTGGGCCCTCGACATGAGGAAGGACGTGATGACCATAGACTTCACAGGCTCACTTAGAGCTGGGACAACAGCGATGATCGCCGCCTACAACACTATTAGGAGTGGGACTGCTAGGAGGATCCTCGTCGCAGCGGCCGACTGCAGGATGCCTGAGCCTGAAAGCATGTACGAGTTTCAGTTTGGAGATGGGGCGGCAGCAGTACTGCTAGGAGAGGAGGATGGGGCGGCCAAGATAGTGGACTACTATGTGGTGAGCGACGAGTTTGTTGGCCCGTGGAGGAAGAGCAAGGATTCTTGGGTTAGGGAGTTTGAGGCGAGGCATGATGTGATCTACGGCTACGGGAGAAACGTTTTTGAAGCTGTAGCTGGCCTCATGGCGAAGGCGGGCGTTAAGCCTGAGGACGTAGCGAAGCTCGTGCTCTACGCTCCTGAGCCCAGAAGCCACGTGACGGTTGCTCAGATGCTCGGCTTCAAGCTTGAGCAGCTCCAGGACACGTTATTCCTCCTTTTGGGTGTAACTGGAACACCACACTCTCTCATAATGCTCGCCTCAGCGCTGGAGACAGCGAAGCCCGGTGACAGGATCATAGTGGCTGGTGCGGGCGATGGAGGGGACGCCATACTATTGG
>JAHAWR010000024.1:2900-5476 GCA_018383835.1 Candidatus Jordarchaeia archaeon
TCCTAGGAGGGGGGTGAAGGGGCACTTGGAGACGATGAAGCCGCTGAAGAACTACGACAACTACATAAAGTTCAGGAACCTGCTGGGCAAGCAGAGGTTCACAAGGAAGACCTCCACGGTGACATACTGGAGGGACAGGAAGGAGATACTCCCCCTCAAGGGTGTAAAGTGCAGGAGCTGTGGGACAGTACAGTACCCGATCGTGAGGGTGTGCTACGAGTGCGGGTCGAAGGACGACTTCGACGAGGTAAGGCTGGCGAAGAGGGGAACCATCTTCACCTTCACGCTCGACCACCTCGCCGGAGGAGAGTACTATGCCACCCCGATTCCACGCGTCGTCGTGGAACTTGAAGGGGGTGGGAGGGTCTTCGTCGAGATGACAGACTGCAACCCGGATGAGGTGAGAATTGGAATGCCAGTCGAGCTAACCTTCAGAATAATACATGAGAGTGGGGGGTTCTACCACTACTACTGGAAGGCTAGACCGGTAAGAGAGAAGAAGGAGGGGAAATGAGATGAGAGGTAGCATTAGGGATAAGGTCGCGATAATAGGGGTCGGATGCACGAAGTTCGGCGAGCTCTGGGAGAAGGACATGGAGGACTTGCTGGTTGAGGCATCATATGAAGCATTTAAGGACGCCGGAATAGAGCCGCGGGACATCGACGCCATATGGTGCGGCATATTCTACTACTTCACTGGCCTCGCAGGTGTCGCAGCTGCAGAACCACTCAAACTGTACGGAAAACCCGTGACTAGGGTCGAGAACTTCTGCGCCTCTGGAATGGACGCCTTCAGGAACGCTTGCTTCGCCGTCGCATCAGGAGCATACGACGTCGTCATGGCATGCGGCGTCGAAAAGCTGATGGATCAGGGCTCGAGGGGGCTGCCCGGATTGACGGAGTACGGGCACCCGTTCTATGGGCAGGTTTCAGCCCCCGGAATGTTCGCCATGGCCGCAACTAGGTGCTTCCACGAGTACGGCTGGACAAAGGAAGACCTAGCGCTGGTGGCGGTGAAGAACCACTATAATGGGGCGGCACACCCGAAAGCCCACTTCAGGCGCCAGGTGACAGTCGATGAAGTTCTCAAGGCACCCATGATAGCGTGGCCTCTTGGACGCTACGACTGCTGCGCGATGTCTGATGGTGCCGCAGCCGTGATAATCACTAGGCCCGAGATAGCTAAGCAGTACAGGGACGACTACATCCTAGTCAAGGGAAACGGCTTAGCCGTCGAGACTGTCTACCCGTTCTTTAAGCCGTCATTCGACTACTTGGGCTTCCCGGCAACGTGGAAGGCGGCGCAGGAAGCATACAGGGAGGCAGGCATAGAAAACCCGAGGAAGGAGATAAGCTTCGCCGAGGTTCACGACTGCTTCACGATAACCGAGCTACTCAACTACCAAGACCTAGGGTTCTGCGAGAGGGGGCAGGGTGCAAGCCTCATACGTGAAGGGGTCACCTCGATAGAGGGCGAGCTCCCAGTCAACCCTTCAGGGGGGCTCAAGTGCTTCGGGCACCCGATAGGGGCAACTGGGTGCAGGATGATATACGAGGTGACAAAGCAGCTCCAGGGCAGGGCAGACGGGAGACAGGTCGAGGATGCGGAAATAGGGTTGGCGCACAACCTCGGAGGCCCAGCAAGCGTAGCAACAGTCACAATACTAGGGCGAAGGTAGAAACAAGCAGACGCGGCAGGGTAAAGCCCACACGGCAATGAGGACGACATTCCCGGGAGCCGCCTAGGGAGCCACTATGGACGCCCAACCCATTAGCAGTAGCTACTCCAGCACTACCGCTAGTGATGACCCCCGAGGTTTCATGACAGTGAAGACGAAGGTTAGGTCTCTGTTCACTGGCGCATCTAGGGAACGAGGCTGTGCTGGTAGTGACGCTAAAAGCGAGGAACCTGTTATCGTCGTTGATAATGCCGTGGCAGGGAGGTGTTTGGTCCCTGAAGGCGCCGGAGCTGCATAACAGTTCCCCCCTTGAAGGCGCCCACTGGGCTTTTAACCCTTTAAATGAAGCGGCCATTATGCTCTGCTCTGCCAGCGGCCCCCGCAGTGTTTCAGTGCTTATTTGGACGTGAAGATTATGAATGACTGATCCGGGAGAAATTCCAGTTCCACGTGTTTCCTGTAGCCTGCCTCCTCCATCTCCCTTATTATTTCTTCTCGGGGAACGTAGTGCTTTAGTTTGTGGCTGTGGAAGAGCAACGGGTGCCTCGCCTCTCTGTATTCTATTATCGCGACTTTTCCGCCCGGCTTTAGGAGGCGCTTCAGCCGCCTAGCGTATTTGACCCTGTCCTCGATGTGATGGTAGACGTTCCTCATAAATATGAGGTCCAGGCTCCGTTTAGGGAGCGGAACCTCATCCTTTGAGGCATGAACCACTTGGACGTTGGATAAACCTTTCTTTGCAGCGTTTCTCCTTATGAAGTCTAAGAGCTCCTTATCGGTGTCGACGGCGAAGACTCGCCCATCTTCCCCCACAGCCTCGGCGAACCTGAAGGTGAAGAAGCCACCGCCCGCCCCAATGTCTGCAACCCACTGCCCCGGATAGTCGACGACGTCGCT
>JAHAWR010000024.1:5498-16469 GCA_018383835.1 Candidatus Jordarchaeia archaeon
CTTGGGCTGGACGCCTTCATATTAAGCAACATCGCCTTGAAAAAATCCGCGCAACACTTTTACCCCCCTTATAACTAATCTTTCCTTAACACTTCCATTTTAATCCTCTCGGAAGCCGGCTACCTTGTTCTCTACACTTAAGCTGTGCTTACACTGCACTCGGCTCCGCTTGAAATTTCAGGCTGAGAAAACAGGGGTTGAGTGAATGTTTAAGGTGCTTTCCGACAGCGCAACTGTTTGATACGCCTAGGGGAATTGGTGAGGGGAGTCATCGGGAGCCATTCCGGGAGCATTTTCCGTGCAACATCCCAAGAGGTGTAGCATTTATGCTGCGTCCTTCGTCCGCCTTAGCTTGGAGCCGATGTAGAGTGTTTTAACAAAAAGTTTATATTTATTTGTCTTTATTGAAAAGTTTTAAACATGAATGGAGGGGTGAGTAAGGGTTGTCTGGAGGGGAAGTTAGTGAGGTTAAAGTTAGAGGCGTTACTGTGGACGCGGACTGGCTTCTGCTGGGCGGTTTAGGTGTGTTGGGGATAGCCTTTGTCAGCACCTTAACCCTCGCGCTATCGGTGATGCTCTACTCCTCTTCGCCCTTCACAGTAGTCTACCCTAAGTTTCCATGGTTCCTCTACATAATTTACCCTACGATGCAGAGCCAACTCAACGTGCTTTGGGTCCTCTGCTCGTCGTCACCTGTCGTCTCGCTCTACGTCAAGGTTCCATGGTTCCTCGCCCCAAGGATCTCGTTCCCATTCATCAACATCGGATACAGCCCTTTCTGGCAGTACATTAGTGAGCTCGGCATGGGTCCGACGGCATACATATTCAACACCGGGATGATCATCACGGGCTTGATGGCGGTGGCCGTCTTCGCCCTAGCCAACACTGTTCTCGGCTCGTCCCGCGCAGTAAACATTGGAAGGATTACCGGGGTCTTCGGCTCCCTGTGCTTAATAGGCATCGGAGCATTCCCGATGAGCCCCATAACCCTCTCACTGATTAACCCCCACGAAGCGTTCGCAGCCGGCTTCTTCCTGGGGGTAGCCGTGGCCGCAGCTTTCCTAGGGTACAGCATGACTAAGAGCCCCGTCCTCTCAAAAGTGCACGGAGTCTTGGGAGCAGTCGTCTTAGTGTCAGCGGTGCTATTCCTAGTGCTTGGATTCGCGCTGGGGGACATTGTCGCCCCAGTGCTGGAGTGGCTCACAATAATACTGCTCATCGCTTGGCTATTCGTAGCAGGAGGACAACTGTTCATTAAAGGAATAACTCTTCCAGCATAGCAGCCAGCAGAACACAACCCCCATTTTTTGCCAAGAAAGTGAAGCGAAGTTTTTTGGTAAATGCGAGTGGAGGACCGCCAATTACCGCCTCTTAATTTTATGTTGCGTGGAGACATGCAGTTTAGCGTTACCGACTGCTCCTCGCCACTATAAAGCACTTGCATGTTTATTAAGAAATTCTGGGAAAGGCCTCCCGTGCTCCAATGTTTTTGTTTAATTTCTTGTAAAATATGAATAATACAATAAAACGGTTCAAGTTTAGTTACCTGAACAATGAAAAAGTTGCGAGTCAAAAATTTTAAAAGTATAATGTTGCAAACTACTTAATCTGGAGGTGGTTTTATGCCGGTGAATCCGTTATACAACGCGATATGTTTTGGGACGCTACTAAGCGCTTTGGACAAGATAGGGGTTTCACTACCTATAGTGGCGAGGCAAACTTCACATTTACTAGAACCACTCATGAAGGACTTTCTAAAAGGGTTTATAGGCTCAAACGACCTGCCGAAAAACCTTAATGAAGTAAAGGAGGTCATCGAAAAACTCGTGGATGTTGGCGGAATAGGGGAAACTAAGGTGGAAGTAGCCGACAAAATGCTCACCGTGAGCGGCAAGGACTGCATGTACATCGATATGTCAAACTTCAGCAGGACGCTCGGATACCCGACCTGCCCGATGTGCGTCATTTCACTGATGCTTGTAGCGCTAGTAAGCGTTCCCAAGATAGGAGTAGTCACCGATACAATAATAGAAACCAAAGGCAACGAGTGCAGCATTAAAATAAAAGTAGAAGAGTAGCAAGACAGCCTTTTTTGGGTTGCTCTTAGTTGAGATAGTTGAGGTGGCGTGTAACATAGGGCTGCACTTGATGAAGGAAGAGAGAAAAGGATGTGAGGATACTTAACTAAGATTAGTTTTCTCGTTGAAAGGATGTGGTGTCAGCCCGAGACTGGCGACGCGTTTAAGAGACTTGTAAGGTTAAGGAACACTATATTTCACTGCCACTGGAATGTCGACGACGTAAGGATTTACGAGGAGGCTAAAAGGGAACGGATTGGGAGTCGTTGAGAAATTGGGGGGTTCAGGAAAGGCGTCCTTGGAGTTTGAGGAGAAGGAGAGGTCAGGTTTTACAGGTTAAGCCGGAAGGAGGAAGGGCTTGTGGAGAAGTTAAGGAATTGTTGAGGTTTATGGCGAGGATCAGTTAGTTGCCCTCTTCGGATCATTAATGAGGGACGTATCATTTAGGGATGTGGATAGCCGTCCACGTCAAGGGAATGGTTGATGCGTTAGAATACAAGTTTAGGTTGACGAGGAGTTCTCAGAGAAACTTAAGATTCCAGTGGGTGTTAAAGTCCTAAGTGATCCCACGTGGTTCACGCTCAAAGTGCTAAGAGTTGGGGGAATTATCTTTGAGAGAACGCCCTTGACGTTTGAAAAGGTTTACTTGAAGTCGCTCGATGAAAAGGAGACACTGGAGGAACGAAGTAGCCCACGGAGACCCTCCAAAAAACCTTTCTAGCTTGGGCAACATTCGCTCGTGAGAGCACCCTCAGACTGGTCACTCTAGGTCTAGGATGAAGCATGGTATTAGGCTTTTCTGAGTGGGGCTCTGTATGTCTCCCTTTATCAGTAGGGGGTCTATGTAGGCGATGAGTGTTTTCCCTGTGGGGTCTGGTTTGACGCGCCAGAACCGCTTCAAGTCCTTCTCGGCCAGCTTCCTTCTCCCCTCCATGTTGCCCTTCTCGGCAAGCTCTATGGACTTCAGGTAGAAGTCTGTTATAGCGTAGTTGGTAAGCCTCAGGTTGAACTTCAAATCCTTGTCCCCCAGTTTGTCACTGGTCTTGAGGCTGGCTACCACCGCCCCGCCGAAGTCTCCGAGGCTCTCCTCCTTCAGGGCGACGAGTGGACAGACAAACCTTGAAGCTTGAAGGAGTGAGTCCAGAGCGACGTCGTCGACTATCCGGGGCAGGCTTAGGAGCCTACTCCAACCAGCCTCAACACCTAGAGTGTCCGAGACCCCAAGCTCCCTGTATTTAAACTTCCTCTTAAGCCAGCTGAGCTCAGCTTCGATGGAGGCACCCATTGAAAAGTAAAGCACCCCCCTAAGATTCTTCACGAGATACAAGTGTAGAGGGCTGGGGTCGCTCATCGAAACCCTCACCCACATCCACTAATCACCACTCTATCTGAGGGCGCACCTGAAAGTTATGAATGTTGTGTAGAGGGGCCTTCCAGGGCGAATATCACCCAGAATCACGAGTACACTAAACGGCAAAGTTTCGCTAGCCAAGAAGGTGTAAAGTAAGGGGACTTGCTAGCCATTGAGGACACCCCAACTTTAGGGTAGGCATCCCAGTCGTCGGAGACGGCTCCGAGAGACGGCGAGTTGTTGAGGGGAAGTTCACATAAAGAGCCCAAGTTTGAGGGTATAGTCGGGGTGCAAAAGTAACATCTGCGGTGGATTCCAGAGGGGGCCTTGAAGAGAAGAGGCGAAGCTCGTTAAGGGGTGGCTCATAGGTGGGGGAGAGGTTACAGGTTTCTAGGCGATCAGTTGGTAGTAGGGCTAGGGGCGACTACTGGAAAAACAGTGACGCAGACGTGGCCGTGCCCCTCTAAATGGAGTCGGCGACCCGAACAGACGTGAGGAGCCAAGACAATGTAAAAGATCTTCTGCTGCCTAGGAAGAAGTTCTAATTAATACGCTGCAGGGGGTGAGGAAGCTGTTCTCTGGAGGGTAGCAGAGCCCGGAAGGGAGCATACCAATTAGTGGAAAGAGCCAGAGAGGGGGCGCGAGGCTTAACTTTTGCGGATGGCTTCTCCGGCCCCCTCTCCTAGAAACATTTAAATTTCTCCGTTCAGCTAACTGGTCATTGGAAGGGGGGAAGTCCGCGTGGGTATAGCGGTTATAGGTGAAAATGATGAGGAAGGGGTTCTGCAGGTTATAAGTGGGCTGCTTTCTAGGTTTGATAACGTGGATTTAGGATACATTCTTGGCTCCCTTTTTGATAAGTTGGTTGTCGCTGTTGTTACGTCGGAGCGCCTTCAACCATACGACGGGATGAAGTTCGCCACAAAGCTCGAAAGGCTCATAAAAAGAACAATAAAACGTGAATGCAACGTTAACGTCAGGATCCTCCAGTCGTCCCCCTCAAGCTTCCAGCATGAGGTCATCAGGAGAGGTAAGCTGGTTTTCTGCAGAAGCCACGCTAGACGGTTAATCTATGAGGCAGATATCCTCTCAAAATGTAGTAATTAAAGAGCGCAGATAGAGGGACCGGCAAACAAATAAACTCGAGAAGAAGCGAGAAAGAACTAAAGCCGGATTATTCAAAGCTCAGTTTTTAGCATGTTTTCCCCTTTCAACTTTAATGTGCTGTTGATGTCTTTGTTTTTGCGGGTTGGTGAAGGTGAAGAAAACTCTGAAAAAATGGTAGTTGCCTCTTGGTTACTTGTCCCGGGAGAATTATTGAGGCTTTGCTTCTTGAGGCCTTTATTGATGTTCTCGTAGAGGAAACTAACAGTTTTGAATTCCTCACCTTCATATAGGGTTACTTCTTCGCTTAGTGCATTAGTTATCGTCGGTTCCCTTTCTTCACATTTCAACAGCTTCTTCAAGCGTGTAAGGTGACTCTACACTGGAGTCCAAGATTTCAAGCAGCTTCCCGACCCACCCAAGTATTCCTCGCCGAAGTCTGCTATCACGGGTAGTCGTAGTCGCTCCAAGGCTTGAAGTCTAGCCCTTAAGCCGAAAAGCGCCACTTGATGAATTACAAGTCTCGGATTCAGCTTTTAGATCCGCATAAGTAGCTCTTTAATACTACACCCTAGAGAGGCTTCATCCACACGGTAAAGTAAAGCTTTAGATGCTTTTCCGCAGCCTGATGCGCAAAAAAGCCGGCAGTATACCTTCTTTCCCTGTTAAGTATCCCTAGCCGTATCCAAGCCCCACAGCGCTTCACTAAGTCATCTCAAAGCTTCCTGCCTCATCCCGCTTACAGGGGGTTTCATTTTTATTTTTGTCACACGTGAATCCGGCAACGAGAACACAGGTTTATCAAACCAGGAAAACATGAATGAAAACTCGACTGAGCCTTCGACTCTCTAGCTTCAACTACTAGGTAAGTGCAGGTTTAAACTAGCTTCGAAGCGGGCGCTCTGATTCGGACGCACACAGTTAACGCTGCGATAATGCAAAAACAATTCACTAAGATGAAAAAATTATTGAGAGAAAGTTATGGTGACGGCTTCCACGCTTTGAGGAATGCCCCCAACATGTGCCCCTACACTTGTACGCCATCACCTGTTTTCTAGTCCAGGAGCTCCTGTTGCTTGTGCCTTAGGTGGCCGCTGTCGCAGATCACTTCCACCGACTTACCTTGGTTTCTTCAAAAAGCTTAAAGCCGTTCTTACGGTTAAATTTCCCATAATGGTTAATGGAGGGAGTTGGTGTGCCTGTTCTGGATAGGTCGAAGGTTAGGCCAGACGTACTTAAACTTATTGATGAATACATGAAAGCCCAGGCGGAGGCCCTAATGAAGTTTCTCGAGAAAGAGGGAAAGACTGCTGATTTTTCGGCGATTTGGGGTAAGGTGATGGCGGGCAACGAGCGGTTCTTCAGGAGGGAGATGAGTGTGAGCGAGATCTATAACTGGTTGACGAAGGAGGAGATGCTCTTTCTAGCCAAGATTTTAAGGTACGCTTTTGAGTATGCGGCGAGTGTTGAACAGGAAAAGCATCCTATTCCAAGCGACGTGATCATAGACCAAACTGATGCCGGCGGCGTCCCGGCGGAGTGGCAGATAGTCCCGGTAGCCGCCGACGACAGAGTCCTCCTGTACTTTCATGGAGGAGGGATGATTGTTGGCTCCTCTAACACTCACAGGCTTCTAACTGTTAGGCTCGGGGAGGAGACGAAGATGATGGTGCTGAGCGTGGACTACAGGCTTGCTCCTGAGTACACCTACCCCGCACAGTTGGAGGATTGCGTCAAAGCCTACAAGTGGCTTCTCTCCTTAGGGGTAAACCCCAAGGGCATAGTGGTTGCAGGCGACTCAGCGGGAGGAAACCTAGCGCTGACAACCCTACTAAAGCTTAAGGATGAAGGCGTGGAGCTACCGGCCGGCGCAGTTTGCCTATCACCCGTAACCGACTGGACGAGCACTGATGAAGCCTTTTTCGAGAACGCGAAAACGGATCCTGTGCTGGCGGATGTGGGAGTCTTCTGGTGGGGGCCAGCCTACCTCGCGGGAGCAAACCCAGCCGACCCGCTGGTATCACCGCTCTTCGCTGACTTGAAAGGGCTCCCGCCAATACTGATTCAGGCGAGCACCAGCGAAATGCTCTTCAGCGGATGCAAGCGCTTCGCCGAAAAAGCTAGAGCAGCAGGAGTCGACGTAAGACTAGAAACATGGGACGACATGCCCCACGTCTTCCAGTCATTCGGATTACACGCACTACCAGAAGCGAAACAGGCAATAGAAAACATAGGAAAATTCGTAGAGAAGATAGTGAAGTAGCCGGAAAAGCGCGCGAAAAACGCAGCAACAAAATATTCCACCTACCTACCTGTTAAATATGCCGCCTCCCATTGGGGGACCTGTGCTTGCCTAAAAGAGGACCTAATAAAGTAGCGAGGCTCCCCAGTATTTCTTTATTAAGATATAATAAAAACATTAATTAATTATTAATCTGAGTGAGTTTCTGGTGATGTTTTTGGAGGAGGAGCGCATTTCGTATCATATGTCTGTTGTCAAGATGTACAGAAAGTTAAGGGAGGACGGGATAACTAACGTGTGGGATCGTTACGAGGCGCAGGGGCTTGGTGGGGATCCTGACAGGCGGTGCCCCTTCTGTCAGGCTGGTGTGAGGTGTGACCTCTGTTCGAATGGTCCATGCCGCGCTGACGCCGAGAAGGGCAAGCGTGGGGTTTGCGGAATAACCGCTGATGGCATGGCTATGAGGATGATGCTCCTCAGAAACGTTCTGGGTGCCTCAACATATCAGTTTCACGCTGACCAGACTGTTAGGACGCTGAGGGCTACCGCCGAGGGAAGAACGCCCTTCACTATAAGGGATGATGGAAAGCTTAAGTGGCTTGCCCGCAGGCTTGGGCTTGACCCTGAAGGGAAAGCCAGCGAGGTTGCACTGATGGTTTGCGACTTCGTCGAGAAGGACTACGCGCGGAAGTTCTACGAGCCAAGCAAGGTCGTTGAGGCACTGGCTCCAGCAGAGAGGAAGAGGGTTTGGCGTGAGCTCGGACTTTTTCCGGGAGGAATATACGGGGAGATAATGCTGGCTGCAAGCTCGTGCCTGACGAACGTTGACGGCTACTACGCTAGCCTAGCCCTCAAGGCTATGCGCCTCTCCATAGCCGTGGCCTACCAGAGCCAACTCATCCTAGAATACTGCCAAGACATCCTCTTCGGAACACCTAGGCCTCACAAGGTGCGCGTGAACTTGGGAGTCCTTGACCCGGAATACGTTAACGTTCTCGTCAATGGGCATGAGCCCTTCTTGGGTTTTGCCCTTGTGCAGCTTGCTAGGAGGTCTGAGTGGCAGGAGATGGCAAGGAAGGCTGGCGCGAAGGGGTTAAGGGTTATAGCGAACATAGAGACGGGCCAGGAGATGATCCAGAGGTGGGAGGTTGACGATGTTTTCTATGGCTTCACGGGGAACTGGCTCATGCAGGAGGCTGTGCTGGCGAGCGGATCCGTCGACCTCTTCGCCTGCGACATGAACTGCTCAATGCCAATGGACCCAATATACGCTGAAAGGTACTGCTTCAGGCTTGTTCCGGTGAGTGAGCTGGTTTCCTTTGAGGGTGTAAAGGACAGGTTGAACTACGAGCCAGAGAAGGCTGAGGAGCAAGCTGCAACCCTCCTCCAGTGGGCGATAGAGAACTTCAAGGATAGGCGGAGGAGAGTTGACCCCGTCAGGGGGTTACCGGTTGGTGAGGCTACCGCAGGATTCTCTACTGAGAGCATTCTCGAGGCACTCGGAGGAAGCCTAACGCCATTGCTGGAAGCGGTGAAGAGGGGCGACGTGAGAGGGGTTGCGGGGCTGGTTTCGTGTACAACCCTCAGGGATCACGGGCAGGACGTGCACACGGTGGCTATCGCCAAGGAGCTGGTGAAGCGAGACGTGCTCGTCCTATCCATGGGATGCGGGAATGCAGCCCTCCAAGTTGCGGGGCTGTGCCGTCCTGAAGCAGCTGAGCAGGCTGGGTCAGGGCTCAGGAAGGTGTGCACCTCACTAGGAATTCCGCCCGTGCTTAGCTATGGCACCTGCACCGACACGGGGCGCCTAGCAGACCTCCTATCTGCCCTCTCGGAGGCACTTGGGGTGCCTATACCGGAGTTGCCCGTCGCAGCGGTTGCCCCAGAATATATGGAGCAGAAGGCTACTATAGATGCGATATTCGCTCTAGCTCTAGGACTTTTCACATACGTCAACCCTGTGCCGACGGTCACTGGCGCGCCGAACCTCGTGAAGCTCCTAACTGAGGATTGCAGAAGCGTAACTGGGGGCGTACTAAACCTCGAAAGGGATCCTGTAAGGGCTGCGAACGCCATACTGACACACATAGAGGAAAAAAGGAGGAAACTTGGAATATGAGCAGAGGTGGGCGCGTGCAGCAGGGCTGCGAAACTTTTACTGGAGGTCTTTCGCGTGTTTCCAGCGGGTTGCCTCTTTGAGTTTCCATGTGTATTCCCGGAGTGACTCAACCATTCTTTCCTCGTCTCCCAAGTTTTCCTCTATAATTTTTACTAGTCTGCTTCCAACTATGGCGGCGTCAGCTCCGTTTTCGAGGACACTTCTCACGTGTTCAGGCTTTGAGACTCCGAAGCCGACAGCTAGAGGGATGCGGCCCCGCGTGAAGCGGGTAGCTCTCCTTATTGTTTCAACGGTTACAGCATGGATTTTCTCTCTCGCCCCAGTCACCCCGAAAACCGATACGAGATACAGGAAGCCGGAAGTGTAGTCAACGATCTTTTTCATCCTCTCAGTCGAAGTGGAAGGAGTTGCGAGGAATATGGTGTCCACCTCGTATGACCCGGCGAACTCCTTGTACTCGCTTGCCTCCTCAACGGGTAGGTCTGGCACCACCACTCCATCCACTCCTCTGGCGCTTGCCTCCTCGAAGAAGTTTTTCAGCCCCATTCTGAATATGGAATTATAGTAGCTTAGGATGACTATGGGGACGCTCACTTCTCGCTTTACCTCTTCAACCATCTCTAGAACCGCTCTGGGCCTCGTCCCTGCTCTAAGTGCCCTCACGGTGGCCGCCTGTATAGTGGGTCCGTCCGCTATTGGGTCTGAGAATGGAATTCCCAGCTCTATTATGTCCGCTCCGCCACAGACTAGCGCCCTAACTATGCTCGGCGTCATCGACGGGGAAGGGTCGCCGGCGGTCACATAGGCTATGAGGCCACCCTCGCCTCGCTCCCGTAGCTGGGAGAACTTCCTTGCAAGCGCCCTCATATTTCAGCCCCCAGATACTTGGCAACTACTTCCACGTCCTTGTCACCTCTACCCGAGAGAGTAGCAACCACTATGTCACTTCTATCCATTTTCTTGGCAAGCTTCATGGCGAAGGCTAGGGCGTGCGCCGGCTCAAGTGCCGGAAGGATTCCCTCTCTCCTTGAAAGCTCAAGGAAAGCGTTGACCGCCTCCTCATCCGTGACGGCGACATAACGCGCCCTTCCTACCGACTTGAGGAAAGCATGCTCCGGTCCAACTCCGGGATAGTCTAGCCCGGCGGATATGCTGTGAGTGGTTTTTATCTGTCCATCCTCGTCCTGCAGGATGTAGGTGAGCATGCCGTGAAAGACGCCCTCCTCTCCCCCACAGAGGGAGGCGGCGTGCATCCCCGACTCCAGTCCCCGACCGGCAGCTTCAACCCCGTAGAGCTCAACTTCCTTGTCGTCGACGAATGGGTGGAATGTTCCTATAGCGTTGCTCCCGCCCCCGACGCACGCCACGACGGCATCCGGCAACCTACCCTCCTTAGCCAGTATTTGCTCCTTCAGCTCGCGCCCTATGACACTCTGAAACTCCCTAACCATTAGGGGGTAGGGGTGCGGCCCAACCGCCGAGCCTAGAAGGTAGTAAGTGTTTTCGAGGTTGGTGACCCAGTCTCTCATCGCCTCGTTTATCGCGTCCTTCAGCGTCCTCGACCCCGACTCAACCTTGTGAACCTCAGCCCCTAAAAGGCGCATCCTGAAAACGTTGAGCTTCTGCCTTTCGATGTCCTCTGCACCCATGTAGATCTCGGCTTTCAGCCCTAGGGCGGCGCAGGCCATCGCGGTCGCGACGCCGTGCTGCCCCGCCCCCGTCTCAGCGATCACCCTCCTCTTACCCATCCTCTTGGCGAGTAAGGCCTGCCCTAGAGTGTTGTTTATCTTGTGGGCTCCGCCATGAGCCAAGTCCTCCCTTTTCAGGTATATTTTGGCGCCTCCCACAGCCTTGGTGAGGTTTTCGGCGTAGTAGAGGGGGGTTGGGCGCCCAGCGTACTCGGACAAGTAGTAGTTCAGCT
The DNA here is from genome assembly GCA_018383835.1 of Candidatus Jordarchaeia archaeon. Classification (GTDB taxonomy): domain Archaea; phylum Asgardarchaeota; class Jordiarchaeia; order Jordiarchaeales; family Freyrarchaeaceae; genus DTBI01. The sequence goes on from JAHAWR010000024.1 coordinate 16,314, forward strand.
CCCTCTGGAAGGATAGGTCGCTCTTGCACTCCATGAAGGCATTCTCAAGCTCCTTCAGGGCAGCCATCAGGGTTTCGGGGACAAACTGCCCCCCATACTTTCCATACTTGCCGCCTACAGGATACTCGCTCAGCTTCACCTTCAAGCCTCCATAAC
>JAHAWR010000156.1 GCA_018383835.1 Candidatus Jordarchaeia archaeon
CCACGTCCCCATGGGGGCGAACATAAGCCCCAACGCGGAGTATATTAAAAGGTGTGAAAAGGCTTGCGGTAGCCGTCGATGACCACCCACTTGACTACGCCGAATTCGAGGGCGTCATCCCCGAGAGGGAGTACGGTGCAGGGAAGGTCGAAATATGGGATCGAGGAGTTTACGAAGAGGAAAAGTGGGGCGACGACGAGGTAATTGTCATGCTTAAGGGGGAAAAACTGAGGGGGCGGTACTGCCTAATAAAATTTGAAAAAGTAAAGGACGGTTGGCTGCTCTTTAGGTGCGACTAGTCTTCAGATGCACACATGATCCTTTAAGGTGAGCTCACCTATATCATGCGGCACGACGCACTACTCCGTCAAAAGAATTTCACCAGCATCCATAACTCGGATTGAGCCATCATAACCCGGAAATCCTTTCCTTCATGTCAGCAGCATGCTTCCCTCCCTGTATCCCTCCAAGTCTAATGTTACGTATTTGAAACCCAGACCCTTAAGCTCCTCAACAATATTACGCACGACCTCTGCGTCGAGGAAGCGCTTGACTTCGTCTCTTTCAACCTCTATCCTTGCCAGTCCGCCATGGTCTCTGACTCTAACTTGCCTCACCCCCGTTATCCGCCTCACAGCCGCCTCCGCCCTGCCAATCCTCACAAGCCTCTCAACAGTTATTCTTTCGTTGAAAGGTATGCGTGACGCCAGACATGCCATGGATGGCTTATCGTGCACGGAGAGTCCAAGCATCCTAGCAAGCCTCCTGACCTCCTCCTTCGTGAAGCCAGCTTCAACCCAAGGACTATAAACGCTCTCCTCCTCAGCTACAGCCCTCCACCCGGGTCTGTGCCTCTCTAAATCGGACAAGCTCGTCCCCTCAAAGACAACCCCTAGCCCGCGCTCGCCTGCAACTTTCTTCAATGCCCTCAACACTCTCCTTTTACAAAAGTAGCATCTGTCCTCCGAGTTACGGACAAAGTTTTCGTCCGAGAGAATATCACATTCAACGAGAACATGCCTCACCCCTATCTCGCCCGCAACCCTCCCTGCATCTTCAACCTCCTCTTGAGGGAGGAGAGGTGACACAACAGTAGCCACAACCACCTTGTCGTCTAGCAGTTCACGGCAAACAGCTGCAAGCGTCGAACTGTCAACTCCCCCAGAAAAAGCGACAACAACCCCTCTACAGCCCTTATCAAGTATAAATTTCTTTAACCTTTCATATTTCTCCAAGAAAAAGTGGGAAGCATCATCCAAAGCTAAGCCACCCAGAAAGGACACTTAAAGCCGCCAAAATTAAAGCTACCGCTTCCAACCCTTAAACTGTCTTGGGCCCCGTCATCAGCAGTTTCACGGTAGAATAAATAGCCAAATGGCAATAGGTCAATGGAAAGGCTCTACACAATAAAAAAGCCCTCACGATGAAATCGTGAGGAGCCTTAGGCCGGAGCCACAAGAACCACGTAAGCCTACCAAAAACCACGTAGCCCAGAACCCAGTAGACTCTAAACACTTACTTATAAAGAGCCAACTCGCGCTTAGGAGGTCTTCAAGGAACATTACGTTCACGTCAAACGGCTCTCTCTCAATTTCCTCAACTAACTCTCTTTCCCTAGCTGCGAAGAGGGCGGGTGCAGAAACGTATTTAGCCAACCCAAGGTGAAGCAGTCAGCCAGCGAAACTCTTCGCTCACACTTTACTTTATACTTCGCCGAAAACTCGATAATACAGCTTACGTCTCCAACTTGAGGTACCCTGACTCAACCAGACTCATAACTTTCTCATAGGCCAGCTTCCAACCGATATGTCTGCAAAGAACGTATAAGCCTCCACTAGCATAACGTACGTCACGTATGGAATGACCTCCCCCTGTATTTGCTTTCTTCACCACTCTTCCCCTACCGTTGATAAGAGCAACTCTACGCCTGCGTCGAGCACCAGTCTACTCCTAGGCAGCTTCCCCATCAACCCCCCTCTTTTCCACCCTCTCGAGATCTCTCCTCCCTTCCAAAAGGCTTTCAACAACTAGGTTCGGACGAGCGTCCTCCGCGGGTTCACACGCCTTCTCCAGTAGCTCAGGTCTTCTCCTCCCTTCAAGAATCAGGTACATTATTGTGTCATCGAAATCCACCCTTCTCCCCCACTTTAACTGCAAATTTGCCGTAGATATCGGTTTCGAGATAGGGAGGTTTAATAGGTGTTGATTACTAAAGTCCTTGTGATGTCTGAAGATTACGAGGAGCTTCTTAAACCAAGAGATGTCGCCAAGATATTCAACATTACAGTCAAAACACTTTGGGAATGGCAAAGAAAAGGAATCATTAAAGCAGTTAAGCTCCCAACTGGGAAGCTACGCTACCCTAAGAGTGAGGTTAAGCGGGTATGGAAGTCGTTAAAAGTTGCAGAGTCCCGGGGCTCCAAAGGATTAATTGGGGTTCCCCCGAAAGCCCTCAACAAAAAATTGAGAGGAAAGGACTAGGTAGAGGTAACGAAACACTATTACATCCACCTAGTTCAGAACCCATCTCCCGCAGTAGTTCCCTCTTGACAGCTTCCGAGAGAGAAACTGTGATTCGCCGTTGTTAGCAGTTTCCAAGTAGAAACTTTAAATAGTTGTAAGTATAGATAAGTTATTGATGAGTGAGGGACTCTACACGCTTAAAGAAGCCAAGAAGCTCCTTGGAGTCACACATGGACAATCCAGCAATGAAACAGACAAAAAGATCAGATGCGTCAAAACTATCGGGGGAGAAGGAGAATTCCAGAAAGCGAGATAAAACGCATTTTAGGGTTAAAAGAGGAGAGAACGATCGTTGGATATGCGATTCATCTTCAACACAGAAAGACGACTTAGAGAGGCAAAAACAGCCAATCTTAACTTATGCGAAAGAAAAAGATGGTGAGATTCAAATACTCACAAACATTGGTTCCCGACTTAGCGAGAAGAGAAAGAACTTCCTGAAGCTCCTAGACATGGTTTCAGAAAGAAAAATTTTCAAAGTGATAATCGCCTACGAAGACAGGCTGACAAGGTCTGGATTTAAAACTCTGAGA
>JAHAWR010000025.1 GCA_018383835.1 Candidatus Jordarchaeia archaeon
ATATGGTCGTAGCCCGCTGCCTTCATCATAATTCCAAAAACCACTCCTCCAGAAGCGAAACCGTAAGTCTCGGTGAGCGGAAACTTGCAGACCGTGGAAACCTTCGCGGCTCCCGGAGCCACTGTACCAACAAGCGGTCCGACACCAAGCACTAAGCAAGCATCGGGAGAATAGGGGTGAATCCACCGGTCACTAAGGTCTGTTATAAGCTTCACATTCCCCCCTAACCCTCCAATGAAAAACTCGATAAGCGTCTCGCTCAACTCAACATCCTTCACTTTTCTCTTCGAAAGGTCAACTAGGAGAACCTTACCAGCATAACCGTACACCGTCTTCACCTCACTCTCTGTCCAGCCAGATTCAGCCCAGAAACCCTCATCCCCTCCTATAGCCACAAAAATCCCTTTTGGTTCACCTTTAATGTTCAAACTCGCCCACGACCGACGACAACCTCTAGCAACGAAAAGTAGAAGACTAAAAAATGTTTCCCTTACGAAGACCAACTTTTTAGCAACCAGACGATTCATCACTAACCAGCACAGTCGACTATAGTTAAGGGAGCCATGCTATTAGAAACGAAGGAATGTGGTGGACCCCGCGGGATTTACTCAACCCTTTGAGGTTTTTGAATTCGCGGTCCCTTGCAGACTCCCGCGGCCTCCCGGGTGCAAACCGGGTGCTCTCGGCGCCACAGTCTCTACCAGGCTGAGCTAGGGGCCCACCCTCAGGAATTACCGGTGGAAAAGAGCTTATTAACTTTATCTCCTTTTTCTCCTCAAAGGGAAATTAGCTGGCTTAATTACTTTCAGTTTACCCACCGGTAGCATCTAAAGGCCTTCTGCGGCGTGGAAATTCGCGTCATCCCCAAAACATGTTTTTTCTTTGAACTCTTTTTAGGGAAACGTTAAAGTTAAATATCGGGATCATTTAAAACTACCTCCGTTATTCCCGAAAAGCATTCGTGATGGGAGAGGCGACTTGAAATGTCGGATCCTACCATTGTTCACGGATTGCTCCTAGTTATTGCCATAGTACTGGCGGTGATCGCCGTTGAAGTTAAACGCCTTGACTACGCGGTAATCTCCTTCGCTGGCATGTGCATAGTTCTAGGGATTCTCTTCTATATGCTCTTCGCTCCCTGGGTTGCAGTGCTTCAGCTTGCAATATTTGCAGGCGCCATAGCCGTCCTCCTCCTGGTGACAATTAACGTCGCACAAGAACCTGTGGAGCGTGAGGAAGATGAGTGAAAGGCGAAAGACAGTTTTAAAGATCGCTAGGATACTTTCAGGAATACTTTTAGCTGGCGCGGTTACACTGTTTCTAGTTAGTAACCTGTGGCTCACCCCCTTCTCCTACCAGGTTTTCGCCTACACCGTGGATCTGCTAATGCCCTCAGTGAACGTAACAAGAATTCCAGCGGCTCAAATAGGGTTCTACGAGGGAGTCTACATGTGGTCTATGCGGCTCATTGATACTGTATTTCAGGGCGTGGCTATAGTCGCGGCGGCGATAGGTGCAGCCATACTGTTTAGGGTGGAAAAGGAAAGGGAGGGATAAGAGAGAATGGCGTTACCTGTTTCCCCCGGACTATACCTTGGCGTGGCAGCCATACTCTACGGAATAGGCCTCTATACCGTTGCAACGAAAAGAAACTTGATCAAGATAGTGATCGGAGTGGAAATCCTCGTCAATGCGGTTCACCTTAACCTCATAGCGCTGTCAGCATACAGGTGGGCTTTACAGTGGATGCAAGAGGTGTACACTCTTCTCTACAACTTCGGCTACACTGACCCTGCAACCCTAACCCTATATGGCGGTTTACTAGTTAGCACAGTGCAGTACAACCCGCTGTTCGTTGACCCGCTCGCCCACTCGATCGTCATGACCTCCATAGTGCTGGCGAGCTGCGTGACCGCTGTGGCCTTAGCATTCGTGGTCGCCCTCTACAGGCATTATGGGACTTTAGATGTTCAAAAGATGAGAAGACTGAAGTGGTAGATGTGGGAGGGTGTGAAAAATGCTGCCCAATGCTGCTTGGTTATGCTGGATAATTCCCATGGTGGGCGCAGCCCTGACCCCCCTTTTCTCAAAAATACACCCCAAAGTTAGAGACATACTAGCAGTACTGTTCCCAGCGGTAGCAGCTGCACTAGCGGTATCAATGATCCCAGACGTAATGAACGGCTTCACCATACTCCCGCAGCCAGAAATACTGGTGGGCGAGAGCCCCATACCTTGGGACATAACACAGACAATAACAATTCAGGGAGTAAGCATACCCGTAACGTTGCGATGGGCCTCGCTTCTACCCTACAATGCGAAAGTGCTCTGGATACCTTGGCTCCCGGTTCAGCCTCCAATAGAGTTTTGGCAGGCGCAGTATGCATTTATGATACCCAGAGGAATCTATGCAGGCATCCTTGTGGATCCGCTAAGTGTCTTCATGGCATGCGTCGTGACATGCATAGGCTTCCTCATAATGGTCTTCTCTCTGGGCTACATGCACGGAGACCCTGACCTCACACGGTACTGGTTTTTCATGAACTTCTTCATAGGCGGCATGACGATGCTCGTAATGACAGACAACCTCCTACAACTCTTCATAGGATGGGAGATAGTTGGGCTATGTAGCTGGGCACTTATAGGCTTCTGGCACAAGAAAGAGGAACCCTGCACGGTGCCCAAGTACACACCCGAGTACAGGACAACCGAGGGAGAATACAATGCCCTATGTGGCATGAAGGCATTCATAATGACGAAAATAGGAGATATAGCGCTTCTCATCGCCATATCTGTAATATTCTTCGTTTCCGGAACATTCAACTTAGTGCAGCTACAGCAGAACGCCGCCATAAACTTCGCGGCACCCAGCATCGGTTGGGTCACTGATCTAGCTGTTAGAGGTCTGCTACCGGCAGTGGCCCTCCTGCTTTTCGGTGGGCCAATAGCCAAGTCAGCACAGTTCCCGCTACACGAATGGTTACCAGAAGCAATGGCTGGGCCAACAACGGTTTCAGCGCTCATACACGCCGCCACGATGGTTAAGGCGGGCGTGTACCTTGTTGCACGCATGCTTCCCATATTCTACGGATCCCAGCAAATACTGCTGGAGGCAGCCCTCAAGCCAACCAACTACGCGTCAACTATTATGTTAACTTCCGGACAGTGGCTTTTCCTTTACACGGCAACACAGTACGGTTTGAGCACGTTCTTCAACACGGTGGCGTCCATAGGCGTATTCACAGCGTTCCTGGCAGCAACCATGGGTGTTGTGTCAAGGGAACTCAAGAAAGTTCTCGCGTACTCCACGATTAGTCAGATCGGCTACATGATGCTTGCCCTAGGCGTCGTGGGAACGTCAGCAATGTCGGTTGCAGGGTTCGTAGCCGGGACATTCCACCTCATGGCTCACGCTATCTTCAAGGCGCTCCTGTTCCTCTGTGCTGGAGCAGTGCTTCACGCCGTCGAAACCAAGGACATGTTCGAGATGGGAGGCCTCAAAGAGAAAATGCCCATAACTTACGTGTGCATGCTCGTAGGCGGCCTCTCATTGGCAGGCTTCCCTAGCTTCGCGGGATTCTTTAGCAAGGAAGCCATATTCGGGGCAACACTCGAAGCCAACCAGCTTGCAATCTATGCCTTAGCGGCGATAGTTGTTGCGATAACCACCTTCTACACGTTCAGGATGATCGGTCTAGTGTTCCACGGAGAGCCAAGCAGCCACGTCAAGAAGATCGAGGAAGAGCATGGCCCAGTCAAGGAGGCGCCACTAGTAATGTGGGTGCCCCTCGTAATCCTAGCAGCCGCAACACTGGTGGCAGGCTGGCTCGAACCCCTCTTCAGGCAGTTCTTCCTTGGGCCCCTAGGAGCCTACCTTCTTGAGGCGGAGTACGTTCACCCAGTTCTCTTAGGCGGACTCACGTTCTCCGAGTACCCGCACTTCATAATAGAGCACACCTTGACCCACGAGCAGATCGTGCTCCTCGAAGTCTACGAGTACATGCACTTGACCACCTACAGCGGCTGGCTCTCGGAGCTCGCCAGCGCATGGATGAGCATAGCGATATCCCTCGGACTATTCGTAGTAGGCTTCGTCCCAGCCTGGCACTATTACATAGTGAGGCGCGGAGACCCGTCCAGAGTTACAGGCAACCGCGTCGGCGGCGCAATCTGGAAGTTCCTCTGGAACCGCTGGTACATCAACCAGTTATACTATCTAGTCTTCGTCGACGGCTTCTTGAAGCTCGCGTCAGCGATGTATGATTACCTCGAGAGGGGACTTGACAGCTTGAACTACGTGGTAGCCGCAGTCACAGTCAAGTTCTCCGAGTCGTTCAGGAAGACGCAAACCGGCATAGCATACGTGAACATAATGTACCTGTTGCTCGGCGTTTTAGTGTTCATGTTCCTATTGTTAGTGTTCTGGTAAGGGAGGCGAAGAAAAATGATACTCGACGTGTCAGCTGGATACGAACTCGTTACATCTGTAGCTGTGCTAATTGCTCTAAGCCCAATAGTCTACTTGATAGGTAAAAAGTGGGGTAAGGCAGCAGCTTGGCTATCCGTAGCGGCAGCCGCCGTATCAGCCATACTAGTGATACACGTTTCCTACACCTTACTTACTTCATACAACCTGTTGGCATCCATCTCCTTCGACGTAGCATCAAAGAACTACCAGCTGGTAATATACGTCCCATTCCAGGAATTAGCACTTAGAATCAACCTATTCCCACCATGGGAAGCGTCTCTAGATACAAGCATGGTCTACTTTCCAAATCCGTTCGACCGCTCAGTAGTCTACCCTGCTTTCCATCTCTTCCAGTACAGGCTTGTGCTCCGTCCATACTACAACGTTATCCCGCAGCCCGCCTTCAGAATAGAGGCTCCAATGGCTGTGTCGATGAACCCACTTCTGCTCCTCCCGCTGGATGCAGGGCTTGTCGCCGATGGACTGAGCGCCTCAGTTGCCATGCTAATATCCGGCCTCGGAGCTTTAGTAGTGTTCTACTGCACAACACACATGGACGACTTGAAACAACCCGGCACATTTTATGCTAGCCTCCTCCTCTTCATAGGAGGCATGCTGGGCGTCGTCTTCTCGACGAACATCATAGAATTCTTCTTGTTCTGGGAACTTATGCTAATACCGACGTACATCCTCGTCGCCTACTATGGACTAACAGAGAAGCGCGGAGCAACAGCCTTAAAGTACTTCCTGTGGACCACGTTTGGCTCAGCCTTCATGCTGGTCGGCATGCTCATGACCGGAATAAACTTGGGAACATTCAATATGCAGGAGATGGGCGTAATCCTAAACGCCTACCAGAACTTCATATACTCCAGCGTCCTAGGCAACTTCGCCCCATGGCTTGCCTCAACAGTCCTAGGCCAGCAGGTTCAGCTGTGGCTCACCTTAGCAATAATAGGCGTGGTGATGGCGCTTCCAGTCGCTCTCATACTTGTAGGGTTCGCCGTCAAAATGGCAATTTTCCCGCTGCACACGTGGCTTCCAGACACGTACATGGAGGCACCCATGCCAGTAACTCTTCTCCTGAGCGCGGCAATGACTAAGACAGCAGCGTACGGTATAGCTAGAATAGTCTCTCTATACCTTGCCCCCTCTGTCTCAACGATGACAATCGGACTAGGAATACTCGCCATAGTAACAGCATTTTATGGAGGGATAATGGCTCTAACCCAGAAGAACCTGAAGGCCATGCTTGCATACTCCTCAATGAGCCAAATGGGCTACATACTCTTCGGCTACGCCATGACCACGTTTTTCAGCGTCACAGGCTCCTTCTTCCACATAATAAACCATGGAATATGCATAGCAACTTGGTTCATGATAGCGGGCCTCCTCCTCAAACAGTTTGGAACCCTTGACTTCGAAAAGCTGGGAGGACTCGCAGGCAAGATGCCTCTTACAGCAACGCTCGCAGTGATCTCCGGGCTCTCCCTAGCCGGTATACCTCCACTAAGTGGCTTCGCAAGCGAGTGGATGATCTTCGTTGGAGGCGCCGTGGCCAACCAGTACCTCTTCTTGGGACTCATGGTTCTCGCCACCGCTGTGACGCTGGCATACTACCTGTGGGCGATACGCCGCATATTCTTCGGGCCGCTAAAGCCCGGCCTCGAGAACGCTAGAGAGTTTCCGTTAAGGTACACTGTGCCGGCAATTATACTGGTGGTTTTCACAGTCATCCTCGGCATAGCACCAAACATGGCTACGCAGTTCTTTGCGCCCCTCTTCGGCGCCACGCCATTTCTACCAACGATCTACGGTTGGGAGCAGATAACCTATCTATTAGCTGCGCTCATGATGATGTGAAAGGAGGCATGGTGAAATGTTAAGCGACATAACCCTCCTCTACCCGATAATCCTCCCAATATTTTTCGCCATCCTAGTCCTCGGTGTAGGAACGCTGTTCGAGAGGATCATGAATGGAAAACTACAGCTGGCTAGAGAAATAGTGGCAGTTATAGGACTCGCTGTGACATCGCTTCATGTGTTCTTAATTTACTGGCAGCTGAGATACCTGCAGATACTATCAGACTGGTTCGCTATGGCGTTCGGTGTCTTCATACCCGCAACACTCTACTACGAGTACATGCCCGCAGGGTACTGGCTCACGTTCGCTTACCAAGTGTTCGTGAACGGGCAAAACTGGCTACTTTACAGGGCGGTGATGCCGCCAGCTGGCTCCGTGTTCGCCGTAGACTTCCTCAGCATACTCATGGCGGCAGCCTTCACAGGACTCGGACTCATCGTATGCATCTACTCCATAAGATACATGGAGCACGACACTGGAAAGACGAAATATTACGCGTTACTTCTCATACTTGTTGCCGCGATGAACGGAGTTGCCTTTGCAGGAGACCTCTTCACGCTCTTCGTGTTCTTCGAGATCATGGGGATCTCAGCGTACACCCTTGTCGGCTTCAGAAAGGAGCAGTGGGAGCCCGTTGAGGCAGGATTCAAGTATCTCGTGATGGGTGCGGTAGGCAGCAGCATGGTGCTATACGCCATATCGCTAATCTACGGTTTAACCGGAACCCTAAACTTCGCCTACCTTGGAACGCTGATCGGAACAATGATCGTCCACATTGGAGCATTCCTGTCGCAGATGAACCCGTGGGCTCTTTTCCTTGCCTTCCTTGTCCTCTACGGGAGCCAAGTGTTCTACATCATAATCGCGTTGCTCATCATAGGGTTCGGCGTGAAGGCGGCGATAGTCCCCGTGCACACGTGGCTTCCAGACGCCCACCCAGCCGCACCCAGCGGAATAAGCGCCATGCTTTCAGGCGTAGTGATAAAGACGGGCGTCTACTCGATGGCCAGAGCCCTCTTCGTAGTCTTCCCCATAACCGGCGTCTGGCCGTGGCTTGTCAGGCTGGACACACCACCCTACAACCTCCCGCAAATGTTCCCAACAGGGTTCCCGGGCTACAGTTACCCCTTCAACTGGAATTACGCCCTAGTCCTCTTCGGCGTAATAACACTGATCGTGTCAAACGTGATGGCGCTACTTCAGCAGGATATTAAGAGGCTTCTAGCATACAGCAGCATACTCAACATAGGTTTCATAATGCTCGGCCTATCAGTTGGCACAGCAGCAGGGGTTTCCGCGGCATTCTTCCACCTCATCAACCACGCCATAGCCAAGGGCCTCCTCTTCTTGGGGGCAGGAGTCTACCTCCACTTTACGGGCTCAAGAATGATAAGCGACCTTTCAGGAATAGGTCGCAAGACACCCATAACCAGCATGAGCTTCGCCATAGGCACGCTTGCGTTAATGGGAATCCCGCCGCTCAACGGCTTCTGGAGCAAAGCACTAATAGTTCTCTCAGCGATCTGGTACGCTCCCTTCGTGCCGGAAGGATGTGTGTGGGTGACGGTGGCCACCATAACTGTTCTGGCGAGTGCCTTTTCCGCAGCATTCTACCTCAGACTGGTGTACGTTATATGGTTCTCCCCGGAATCCGACCGCGTCAAAGCGATAAGCAAGAAAGAGTCTCTGGTGATGGCATTACCAATAGCGGTTCTGGCGCTTGCATGCGTAGTCTTCGGCATATACCCAAGCCCGATATACAGCATGGCAAACAGGGCAGCGGAGGCACTGCTTCACTACGCAAACTACTTCACCGGAATAATCTAAAATCTCCCTCCTTTCCCTCCTTTTTTATTCGTGAGTTTGAAGGAGAACCTGCTCCTGCTTCTTTAGAAATCCTTTTTAACTCCTATAGCAGATATTTCAATTAGAGAGTCTTGGCTCACTTAGGCTCTCTTAAAACATAGGTGGAGTCTGTTTGTTACTGGACAAGGTTGCAAGTCTTCTCGATGAGGCAGGCCTCAAGTACGTCAAGCAGAAGGATGCTATAGTAATGCACTGGGAGACTGAATATTTCTCCGATTTGACTGTGGTTATTCTAACTCCCCCCGACGAGTCATGGTTATTCATCGTAGCTTGGCTCACGGAAGTCTCAAACATACCCGAAGAGGCGCGCTCCCAACTCTTTTACAATCTCCTAAAGGAGAACTTCAGGCAGAATGGCATTAAGTATGGAGTGGACAACGATGACACCCTGTTCGTAAGCGTCGAAACGGCAGACACTGACATGACTTCTGAGGAGGTAAAAAGGTACGTTTTGCTCCTTGTGAATGCATGCGACAAGTTTGTAGAGCTCCGAAAGAAACTTGGTTAATAAGATCACAGAAAAACTATGATTTTTAAATAACTCCTTTTTTCTATTCTTGAATGCCCTTTCTGCTTGGAGGGTGTTCTCATTGGATGAGAGGAAAGAGGTGTCTAGGATCAGTATCTCGCTTCCATCAGAGCTCTTGGAGGAATTCGACGGGTTCATTTCCCTTTTGAACATGGATAGGTCTAAGGCTGTTCAGATCGCCATGCGAAACTTCCTCGCGGAGTATAAGGCATTTTCATCCTCTGGGGACAGTGCTGGCGTGGTCTCAATAATATACGACCATGACGTCAAAGGGCTGGAGGACACCATAACAGACATTCAGCACGAGTACAACGACATGGTGATTGCTACCGTCCACGCCCATCTTACTCAAAGCGACTGCATGGAAGTGATAATAGTCAAAGGTAAGGCTGAGAGGATAAAGGAGTTCTCGGAGAAGCTCATGGCGAACAGGGGAGTTAAGCAGCTTAAGCTTACCTTAAGCTACATTGGCCCGTAAGCTTTCTTTAGGCGGCAGAAGCCGCAAATCCCGGATGACGAGGGGTACCCGCACACGGCACACTTACCCGGCGGCGTTTCAATGTTATCAAGTAGCGGCTTCACCCTTTCTATGAATCCTCGTACCATCTTTATTTTTGTGGCTGGCGCCTCCTCCTCCAGCGCATTAAGCGCCCTCTTAAACCTGTGCGTTGATGGAGTAACAGCGTAGGGACATTTCCCGTCGACTGGCGTCAGCCCCTGAAACTGGGCGTACATCGACGTCTCGCTTTCGGAGACCTCGAATAGAGGCTTTATACGTGATACCATCCCCTCCCTAGCTGGGAGAACGGGATGTTGACGGGATAGGAGCTCCACGTTCGCTGATAGGTAGTTTGAGAGGAGGACTGCCGCTTCGTCATCGAGGTTGTGTCCCATAGCAAGACGATCAAACCCCATTTCGACCCCAACCTTGTTAAGAACATATCTTTTAACTACCCCACACACGGAGCAAGCGGGCCTCCTTTGAGAAGCCATGTCATCTATAGTGAACCCAGCCAACTCGATGAGCTTAACAGTGTAGTGTGGAACATTAAACTCGTCACAGTAGGCACACGCCACGCTAACGCACTTTTCAGAATACCCCCTTATGCCGAGATCCAGCGTTACCGCTTCAAGATCGCAGTTAAGGGAAAGTTTCGGGTCATTACTGTTCTTCATCGCTAAAAGAACGTGAAGGAGGACTAGACTATCCTTCCCACCCGACAAAGCTACGAGCACTCTCTCCCCCTCCTTTATCATCCTGTACTTTTCTATTGTGCGCCTAACCCTCCTCACGATATACTCTTTGAAGTGGGTCCTGCATAAGCTGAGGCGAGCATAAGGAAGGAAAACCTCTGCGTCGCCGTCACACCACCTGCACCTGCCAGCCAACATCCAACACTCCCTGCTCCTATAATCTGGATACTAATGTTCCTTTCAAAAAATTTAACATGTCGGGTCGGAAAGATACCTCAGGGAGGTTCGAGTTTGCTCAACGCTAAACACGTGAAACCACTTTCCCTCGCCATAATGTTTCTCGTTCTCTCACTAGTCTTCCTTTCATCTCCAACCTACATAACCCAAAACGCTTTACCCGAAAACTCGCCCAGCGAAGAGAGCGCCCTAGTAGACCCCGAAATAATAAAGGCAATCAGTCTGGGCTTGGATCCCATACCGGTTATCGTGGTTTTCACAGTGGATCCCGAAGCAGGGTGCGCCACTGTGAAAGCTACCTCACCAGGAACAGTTGTCGAGAAAGTATATACTATAATCCCCGCCGCCTCAATGAAGATCCCTTCGACCGACGTTTTCAAAATATCCCGGCTGCCGGAAGTCAGAAGTGTCTGGCTGAACAGGCAAGTTATGCTTGAATCACGCATCGAATCCAAGGGTGATAGCGGGGCAGGATTAAACGCAAACCTAGGCGTCGACCAGATATGGGACGAAGGCTTCAACGGGAGCGGCGTTGTGATAGCCATCTTGGATAGCGGGATAGACTCGTCTCACCCGGACTTGGATGACCTGGACGACGACCCATCCACCAACGACTCCAAGGTTATAGTTAACGTGTCGATGGTCGACTATGACCCATTCCCCCACGACTTTAACGGGCATGGGACATACGTGGCGGGCATAGTTGCTGGAACGGGAAACGCCTCCGGCGGCGTGTACAAGGGGGTAGCACCGGGAGCGCTGCTCATGAATGTGAAGGTCTTCGACGCTGAGGGGCTAAGCTTGTACTCGTGGATCCTTTCAGGGATAGAGTGGAGTGTCAGCCATGGGGCAGACATAATACTGATTGCCTTTTCGGTGCCTGGACTGCCGGACGACCCACTATGTCTAGCTGTGGACGCGGCTACCCGTATGGGGGTGATAGTAGTCGCCGCAGCAGGCGACGGAGGACCAGCCTACATGAGCATAGGCTCCCCGGGGTCAGCGCTGGGTGCAATAACCGTCGGGGCCTACAACTCCTCCTCCGGAAAAACATGCAAGTTTAGTGGACGAGGCCCAAGCCTCTACATGTGGACCAAGCCTGATGTGGTTGCCACAGGATATAATGTAATATCATGCCGCGCCCGCCCCCCAGATTTAGGCTTCAATATTTCTATCCCCCAATTTAACCTAAGTGGTTATGGAACACCTGTAGACGAAAACTACACTGTGGCTTCAACTACGGCCGCCGCGGCTGCGTACGTTGCAGGCTTATCCGCCCTTCTCTTGCAGTCTTCCATATACGCCAGCCCTGAATCCATAAAGATCACTCTTCTCAAAAACGCGGCTGACCTTGGCGAGTCCCCTAACATTCAGGGGGCTGGCCTCGTTAACCCATACGCATCTTACGGTTACCTTAACTCCAAAGGCGGAGTCCCACTTAACGTAAGCGGGAGAACATACACCATAAGCCTACCTCCCGCCCCCCTCATTGTTAACGGAACCAACCTTCTAAGCTACTGCTTGGTGGGGAGCTATGGAACGATTACGGCTATGTATCTCTCAAATGCCACGTCAAACTTTAACTCGTCCCACCTTTTGCAGGGAATGTTCGGCGTATCCTACAACGGCAGCGACACCATTTGGCTGACGACCGGGACACTACTGCGTGAACTTCACATTTCACACGTAAACGAAACCACCGGGTACGAAAAGCTGAAATCCATACTTCAATTGGACCGCCTTCTCGTAGTGGTTGTATTCGAGTGCTGGAGCAACTACAACATGAGCCACGCCATAAACGCGTTCAAAGTGACCATGAGCTTTATTAACGTAGGCGGCGAATCCGTTTCGGATCTCTACCTTACGTTCTTCTGGAGTCCATCTATGTTCTTGGACGAGACTGACCCCCCATCAGACGACCATGGCCTCTTCAATGCCACGCTGGAGACCTTAGAAGTCAATGACACATGCGATTCCACGGGTCAAGTCCTTTGGCTGGCTTTTAAGGGGAGCATAAACGTTATAGGCTATGACGTCGGGGAAAAAAACGAAGTTTTTAGTAAAGCCTTAAAAGGTGTCTTTTCGAACAACTCGGAGTATACTGGCAACTTGGGGCTAGCGGCAAGTTGGCTCCTCTCACCACGCCTTGAACCAAATGACTCGTTGTCGTTCACGGCGGCTCTATCATTTGGAGGCAGTCAGGCTGATGCCCAGAACGCAGTCTTAGAGGCGATCGAAGCTCAGGAGCAACTATACGTCGCCGACTTATGCGTTGTCAACTCATCTATACCCCGCCTACATCAGCTGGGCGCGGACTATGTCTCCGAGTGCATGGTGATCAACGTTGGGAACATTGCTACTAACGCCTCCGTCTTCTTCTTCGCAAATAAGTCAGGGGATGGTAGCACCGTCTACTATGCCGAAGAGTTCAAGCTTGAAAACCTTCAGCCATACGTGCCTGTGAAACTGAAAGCCATATGGCGCCTGACCAGCGGAGGCATGTACTCCGTGGGCTGGGCTATGTGGAAGTCTCTCCCTCTACCCCTAAAGTACCTTCTAAACTCTGAGCTCCTCGCAAACATAAGGGAAGTCCTTCAGCAGTTTAACATTACAGAGTTTTACATGCTGGACAACTACATGGCAAGAAACGTCTTTATAGGTTCGCCTCCACCCGACCAAGCAGTTCTCCCGGTGAGGATACCATACGACCCGTTCCCTATTAGATTCCCAGTAGATTTCGCATACTATAACTTAACCGTGATAACCACCGGAATCCTCAGCGACATTAAGGTTTCAGTCGAGGGAGGCGCCTCCAAACTGACCTTCATATCTAAAGTGCCAAAGTCCGTAGATCGCTTCGGAACGGTCGAAGTCTCGATAAACACCACAACCCCGTCAACCCTCAGCCTTAATATCCCGCTAAACCTTCCCTTTGGTTTCTTCAACTTTCCAAACCCCGGAAAATATAGTGGCACAATTAAGGTGACACTGAGCGAACTCGAGTGTCAAGTATCGGTGTCCTTCACTATCACATACCCTCAGGGTAGAATACTTTTCGACAGCGCCCACAACCTAATCGACGTCAAGCACGTCGAAGAATTACTTGACAGCACTTTTACAGGATATTTCAGCCTCTACGAGATTGCTCAAGCCAGAATGCACGAGCTTGACGAAATACCCTTCCTGCAGGAAATAAACGAGACGATACTCGGAATGTACGACGTCTTGGTGGTGTGTGACCCGGAACTGACCTTCAACCAAGCAGAATTGGAAGCCATAGAGCTCTTTGTAAGAAGCGGCGGCTGCCTTCTCGTAATGGTTGAGCCCGACAACCTCACGCTGATAAACGACCTCCTGGAGCCATACGGGATAAAAGCTCTTTCAAGCATCACCGGAAACCTGACTCTCACCGCCGAAAACTTCATATCTCACCCGGTAACGAGCGGGTTGTCTTCAATCACATTGTACTCTCCCATCTTGTTTGAGGTCGACGAGTCGAGGGGTGCCTTCACGCTAACGAAAGACCAAGTTTTTATTGCAGGCGCCACGTACGGGATGGGGAAAGTGGTGGTTTTCGGCGACTCCGACTTCGCCTCCCTCTTTCACATTGAAGAAGGCGACAATGCTCGGCTTGTCTCTAACGCTTTGGAGTGGCTTATGGAGAACAGGCTTAACCTAACGTTAGTGATGAGCACGCCGAGAGAGGGCGGAAAAGTGTACCTTGGAGATAGAGTCTACTTCCTAGTCAACGTAACTTCCGCTGATGGCGGCGTCCACGAAAACCTGACGATCTTCGCCGTGTTCAACCTTCCGAATGGAACGTCCATACCAATGTGGTGCTTCCATTACAAAGACGGATACTACACAACGTTCCTCTTCACAGAGCTCACAGGACAGACCGGAGACTACACATTAATAATATGGGCAGACTCCCCCAGTCACACATCGACATTTGCAACACTTACATTCACTGTACTTTCCGGCCCTCCAGAATCGCCCCCCGTATTCTACTATCCATCCCCGGCACAAGATATTCTGCTAGGATTCTTCACTACATCATCTATATTGGCGCTAGTCGTAGGAGCTTACTTTGTGAGAAGGAGGCGGTTCCAGAGGAAAGCATTCATACCTGAGCTCGACAGGGAACTCGCCTACTACATGAGGACTGTGATTAATGAGGTGAAAGCCGCATTCAAGGAGCTCGAAACAATGCTTTCAGACGAAAGCTTGGACGACTTCGAAAAAATACGGCTAATCCACGAGAAGCTTCCTAGGCTAAAGCGCACGCTAACCAAGCTAAAAACACTAGCTGAAATAATAGGAGAGTAGCTGGCTTACCCTTCCAGCAACGCCTTCAACTCATCCAGCTTTTTGACGACCGTCCTCCGGGTTGACCTCGTCAGGTCCCAGAGGCTCTCCTCGATTTCCTCTATTATTTCTCGGGCCGCATCACGCTCGCCCTCCTCTATGTAGGTTTGAGCCGCCTTTAAGTAACTGTTGATCATTCTGCATGCGTCACCCTTGTCGCCATAAGCATCTCCAATCCGCTTGGTAACATATGCGCTCGTCAGCCTGTCTCCTGTCTTCTCCAGAATCTTCGCAGCCTTCTGATAGTACTCGATGGCCTTGTCAAGCTCCTCCACCCTGTAATAGGCTTCACCTATGTCCAGGAGGACGCTGCTTACACCATCATCATTTCCGTCCTCACTGTAAATCTTGAGCGCCTCCTGAAGGCTTCCAATTCCCTTCTCTACCTCTGCCTTCCCAACATAAACTAATCCTAAAGCATAGGCTGCGTCCGCGACCCCCTCCCTCAACCCCTTTCTTAGATAAGTCTCGATTGCCCTCAGTCCGTACTTCTCCGCTTCATCATAGTCGCCCAGCTCAAGATAGGAGACGCAAAGATTGTATGCTGCGTCAGCAGCTCCCTCCTCATTTCCCCCCTTCTCGTAGAAGCTCAAGCTCTTCATATAAAAATCAAGAGCCTTCTCTAATTCTCCATGCTTAGTGTAAAAGAGGCCTACCTCTAAGTAAGCTTCACCAAGAACTGCGCTTCCCTCTTTTTCAGCCTCTTTCACGGCCTCCAAGTATTTTTCTTCGGCCTCCTCATGCAAGCCTTTCTCTTCAAGCTCCCTTGCCTTCCGAAGAACTTCCTCAGCCATCACCACTTCCCCTTCCACGACAATCTCTTACGTTATTTTCATCTCTCATGTTGCCTCCCCTTTTTACTTTTTTGGTCTCCCGTTCAAAATGATTTTTTAGCTCAGTTCTACTGGGTTTACTTTTCCTTCAACATGCAAACAGTTACTCGTCCACTTACTTCTCCCAAAACTTCCCTTACATTCCCCCTCAAGACTTGCTCTGCCCCGTTCTCAAAAAACGTTGCCCCTCACTCAAACATTCATCATTACACCCTACGGGAGCCCACCAGCCTTTCGAAGTATATCGCCAAGCTTCTCTAAGCGCACTCTTCTATTATACTTCATAATTATTTCATCAACTTTCTTAGCTAACTCCTCTCCACTTTCAGCTGACAAGAACGCCTCCTCCAGCCTATCAAAGACATCGTCCACCTTTTCTTTCTCGTCCACGTAGAGTACGAGGTACCCTTCCCTTGTCACCTTATACACGAATGTTTTGTTCTCGAGAGTTATCCATGACGCATCTTCGCCTGAAACATCCTTAGCAAACATCTTAATTGCCGTTAAAAGCCCACTTACCAGACTATAATTTACTTTTCCATCTTTCTCATAAGAGTTAAAGAAGACGTTTTCCCCGTTCTCTTTCATAATCCACAGGGCATATATCAACTTTCACCCTCCACCAATCAGTATTAGTATCGGCCTTGGCTTAAAGTATCTCTTCCTGTTTTTATTATCCCTGAAAATTACCACCGGCTGGTATTCTACTTCTCCTTCCTCCTCTGCCACAACTTTCACTTCCAGGCTAACTTTCTCCCATGGAGCCATCTCCTTGCCAAAAACGATGTCGCCATCCT
>JAHAWR010000155.1:0-147 GCA_018383835.1 Candidatus Jordarchaeia archaeon
TCACCCTGCATTATTATGTTGAAGCCGCCTAGCTACGCTAAAGTTACCCTCTGGCTTGACAACAGCGATAGGTTGATCCCCATCGACAGCGACGAAGTGCAGGTCTCGAGGCGGATCAGCGTGGACGGGAAAAGCGAGTACCGCCTT
>JAHAWR010000155.1:153-2830 GCA_018383835.1 Candidatus Jordarchaeia archaeon
AAACATGCTACTAGGACAGAGATAGTTGACGTGCTTTCCTTGGTTAACGCGAGCCCCGGCGGCCTCAACATAATAATGCAGGGTGAAGTCGCCCGCATCATTCTCATGTCACCCCTAGAGAGGAGGAAGCTCATAGAGGACATAGCTGGGATATCACAGTTCGAGGAGAAGAAGGAGAAAGCTCGAAGGGAGCTTGAGGAGGCTAAGAGGAAGATCTCCCAGCTGGAGCTATTGTACTCTGAGGCTCAAAGGCGCGTTGAGAGGCTGAAGCGTGAAAAAGAGGAGGCTGAAATGTGGATTTCACTTTCTCAGAGAATAAATGAGTTGAAGGCAACGCTTCTGAAAATGAGACTTAGTGAAATTAATAAGAGGGTCGAGGAGGTTCGGGGTAATCTTATCGAGGTCGAGGAGAGAAGGGTGAAGCTTTCCAAGGAAAGGGAGGAGCTGATGAGTGGAAGGCAATCTTTAGAGGAAAAGGTGGCAGGCATCGAAGGGGAGATAGAGAAAGCAGTGGAGGGTGTGAAAAGGCTCGCCTCAGAGGAGCAGGAGGTGGGTGCCCGGATAGCGGAGCTTAAGGCAGAGATGAAGTACTGGGAGGAGAGACTAAAAGAGGGGCAGATGAGAAGGGAGAGGCTGAGTTTGCTCTTAGACTCCATCAAAAGGGAGGCTTTTCGAAGAGAGGAGGAGGCGAGGAGGATTGAGGCTGACAAAAGGAGACTCTTAGAGGAGTTGGCAAGGGAGGAGGAGGCTCTTAAAACGCTTAAAGACAGTAAGAGTTTGGCTGAGGAAAGAAGCGAGAAGGTCAGGAGAAAGATAAACGAACTGAGGGAAGCCGAGAGGGATGCAGAGAGAAAGATAAACTACATGAGAGAGAAGCTTAACGAGGCGCTTAGTGCTCTAGCGCTCATAGAGGTTGGTCTGAACGGCAAAAGACGTGAGCTGGCGTTACTGGAGGAGGAGGCGGGAGGAATCGAAAAGGAACTTTTAAGAATTGAAAGAGAAGTTAGGAAGTGCGAGGAGGAGGCTGGTAGGGCGGCCCTCATTCTCCCGCCGTTACTGCAGGAGAGGCAGAGGTTGGAGAGCAGAGTTGACGAGTTGAGGGGGGCGCTGGATCGCCTTAGGGAGGAAGGGGCAAAGGCGAAAGTAATGATAGAGGCGGGGCAGATTATCCCACCCGAGAGAAGAAGCGAGATAATTAATTACTTAAGGAGCAACGGGGTGAGAGCACACGGTTTCCTAGTGGATTTGTGTGAAAACGCATACATTCCGGGTCCGTTGATGAGCTTATTCATGTCAATCTTGGTTGAAAGATTGGAGGACGCTCAAGCGGCCTTAAACTGCATACGGGAGATGAGGCTGGCGAGGGCCGCTATCTTTCCGAGGGAGGCCGCTAAGCCATGCCTCGTGAATGAAAGGTCTTTTGCAAGAAGGATTAAGAGCGCCGGCTTTAGAGACGTTTTCGATTACCTTCTAGGGGACGTGGTGGTGGGAGAGAGATTTGAGGATGGAGTGGACGTGGTAACTGCACATGAAACATTATACTCCAAAAGAGGACTGGTAATCTATGAGGAGGCTGTGACGGAGTGGGGGACGAACCTTGCTGCCTTAAGTTGCAAGGAAAAGAGAATTCAGGAGAGGATGGAGAGGTATAGACGGCTTATTGATAAGCTTACCAAGGTTGTAGCAGTCCTTGAAAGGGAAGCAGCCTTCCTTATGAAAAAAAGAGATGAGGAACTTACCAGAGCAGCTTCTCTGAAAGAGAAGCTTGAAGAGTTAAAGCGAGCCATAAGTGATGACGCATTCGTTGTTAAGGACTTTCAAAGGAAGATGGATTTGCAGAGGAGGGAAGTGGAGAAGCTACGTGTCGAGCTGAAGGAGGCGGAGGAAGAAGCAAGATGGAACACGTTAACTAGGAAGGAGATGGAAAAGGAGGAGGCTTTGTCCCAAATCGCAGAGCTTGAAAAGGCACTGATAGGGAAGGAGAGGAAGATTAGCGGCATTCGAGAGGAGCTCGGAAAACTAGAAGTTTCCCTAGCGCGGGTTCAGGGAGAGAGCGTGAGGCTTGGAGAGGAGAGAGTAATTAGGGAGTTAGAGGAAGTTGAAGGTGAGATAGTGAATGCTTCAAGAATGCTGGAGGAGGCTAGGGCTTTGCTGTCCGATGCCGAAAACTTGTTGGCAAGTAAGAGGAGGGAGAGGGAGAGGCTTGAGGAAAGTATGAGGGAGCTTCAAAAGGAAGCTGAAGCTGAGAGAGTAAAGCTGAGAAGCATGGATGAAAGAGTGAGGATGCTAACCAAAATGTTTGAGGAGGTTTTGTCGGCGCAGGGGAAGGTGGCAAGCGAGCTGAGTAGAATAGAGGCGGAAAGAGAGGGGATCGAAAAAGAGGTAGAGGAACTAAAAGTCGACCTTGGCAAGGTTCCTCTTCCGAGCGTAGATGCGGCTGAGCTTGAAAGAGAAATAGCTTGTCTTTTAGAGGAAAGAGGAAAATTCGAACCCGTTAACCTTAAGGCGCCCGAGCAGTTTAAGATGGCGATAGAAGAGGTTTCAGGCTTCGAAGAAAAAATACGGGAGCTGGTTGAGGAGAGGAAGGCAATAGAGGAGGTTATAGAGGAGATAAGTAAGCGGAAAAAGAAGGCCTTCATGGAGGCATTTAACAACATTAACAATTACTTCGGAGAGT
>JAHAWR010000155.1:2924-3089 GCA_018383835.1 Candidatus Jordarchaeia archaeon
TGGAGGGAAAGAGATAAAGAGCGTGGAGGCAATGTCTGGAGGAGAGAAGTCGTTGACTACCATAGCGTTCATTTTTGCCGTTTACAAGTATAAGCCGGCTCCATTCTACCTTTTAGATGAGATTGACGCTTTTCTGGACAAGGAGGAGGCTTTGTCCCAAATCGC
>JAHAWR010000158.1 GCA_018383835.1 Candidatus Jordarchaeia archaeon
ATACCAGCTCAATTTCCCCCTCCACCTCTAATCCCGACGGGATTCTCAAAAGCTCCTCCTCCTCTTTTTTCACCTTCGCTTCTTTCTTCTCAGGAGTTTTAGAGATGCCTAAGCTAATCTGCTTTATACTCCGCTTATCTCCTGACTTCCTTCCCTCATCAGGATTTATGACTTCAAGAATCCTGCTGAGAACTCCCTGTGGCCTTCTACCCTCCTCCTGTGTGGCATCGGAGGCGGGATGTTCTTCTTTAAATTCCTCCACTAGGAGGATTATACGTCCGATCTGCGGCTCTGTAAGTCCCTCAAAGATCACCCTGATACAACTTAGGCTTGAGAGGCGGCTGTCCACGTGGTACTCCACCTCAAGCTCTCTAGAATCCCTCAGCGCCCTGACCTTACCCACATTTTCCAAGAAGAAACTTAGAGCGGTAATGCTCCTCCCGCCCTTTTTGAGGTTTTTAGAGAAGGAGGCGGGTTTGCCATGGAATATTAAGCGCATGTTGGTTACGTAGAGGATTCCCTCATCGGTTTCCCGCCCTTCTCCATCCCTGACCCTAACTCTGTCAACGCTCCACAGAATCTTTTCTCCACGCATGAGGTGGGGAAACTCGCTTCCCTCTATCAAAAAAGCCACCCAAACACGTCTTCAAAATCTAGAATGTCTGAAAGACGATATAAAGTTAGAGCTCCAAACATTAAAAGCTAGTTGAGCTAAAAGGGGATGTGTACACCAGCAGCCCTCCGAAAGGCCGGCCACGCCCGTTCCCGACAATGAGGTATTCTCTAGGGAAGCATTGTCCCTTTCATTGTGTGACACTCAGTGTTCTACTCGGCCACTTCGTCTTTAAAACCTTAATTTTTAGGGGTTCATCTACGTGGAGGACTAAGCTATGGTTCTCCATTATAAGGTGCCTGTTTAGTTCGCTAACCGCGCCTCCATCATACATACAGATGCAGATTGTCCTTCTAAGTTTGGTTTTCTCCATTCGTTCCTCGAAGAGGAATGGCCTTACTGCATGCCTCCGGGACCTTAAGTATGAAGAATTGTCGAACACAACCAGCAGCCCTTGAAATCCTCTTTCAAGCGAGCTCCTTTCAAGCCTCGCGACCTCCTCCACTTGGAGGTGCACGTTAAAGTTTACGTCGTAGAAAGAGCCGAGGTCTCCAAGCAGGAAACCTTCACCTGCATCAACGGGGACTCTAGGTTCCCCAAGAACCATTTGGACACACATATACCCCTTTCCGAGCGCGTCGATAAGCAAGCACTTAAGAACGAGCTCCGCCCCCCTCGAGTCTCCCAGAAGCGCTACGTGAACGGGAGGGGCTAGTCCCCCTCTCAGCGTTAAGTCAACGTCGTCAAAACCTGTCTGGACAGCGTAGGGGAGCCCCCTAGCAACCTCCTTCAGCTTGTCACAGGCGACCACGTAAAGACCTGAGCCCAGCTCCTCACACCAGCAGCCGCAGCATATCGGGACCGAGCCGTCAAGCATACACCTCGACGCCCTTCCCTCCACCTGAACCCAGAATCTGCAAGGTTCACTGAGTGAAAACCTAAGGTACTTCACTAAAAGTTCCCAATTACTCAACGTCCCCCCTACCTTTAACCCATCAAAAACAGATAAAATCACTTTTTAAATTTTTTGATTAAAAATTCTAATCACGTATTATCACTAACTTCTTTTTTTAATAAAAAAGGGCATTTTCACACGATCTTTTCAACATGCTTTTTAAAGTTCGTCGGAACAGACATAGGTCGACTAAGTTCCCGCTGCTCCCTGATGTTTAAAAACTCTCCTAAGATATTTATACTGCTACTGGAGGTGGCGCCTTTGAATTTCTTGCGTAGAGGGCAAAAGCGGCTTTCTGCCGTGAAGATTAAGAGGGAGCTCGCCGAGGGTTTGCTTGAAGTCTCAAAGGAAGTTTACCCCAAAGAATTCATAGGACTTTTAAGGGCGAAGGAAGGTGTGATATCCGAAGTAGTTATTCCTCCCTTCAGCGTCTACGGGCTAGGAGAATCCTCCTTTTCCCCCTATAGTCTCCCAGTGGACTTCTCCATTGTCGGTAGCGTCCACAGCCACCCTTCAGGCGACCCGCACCCCTCAAAACAGGATGTGAACGTGGCGTTTAGCTTTGGGGTTGTACACCTCATAATCACCTACCCCTACGCTGGCTTCGAGGACATCTACGCCTACGACAAGGATGGAACCCCACTCAAACTCCTAATAGTTGAATGACGAACAAAGCCCCAAAACTCGGAATAAGGATAAGAGCAATGAAGCCACGTGGACACTTGGCTCTAAGGGTTCTACTCACAATTTAACGGTTGAGTTGCGATGCCGCAGAACCTTAATTCAGACCCTTTGGATCTTCAGCGAGAAGAGAACAATGTTGCTGCGTGTTGCAGCTTAGGGCGAGCCTCATCCAAAAGGTCTTCCCCAGCTTTTAGACCGTGGAAAAATTAAAATTACTTGGGTAAATTGTAAGTAACGATGTTTACTGTTGGTGGGCGGTAAGCTTTATATTCCTCTGGGGATTGTCTCAATAGCTAAGGGTTTAAGGAGGACGAAGCTAATTGGTGACTGTCTTCGATGTTCCAGCGTGGGACCTGATAAGGGAGGTTGCGAATATCCTTAAGGAGGAGTACCCCTCCATTTCGCCCCCTCCAGGGTCTCGCTTCTGGAAAACAGGCGTGCACAAGGAGCGCCAGCCGACGCAGGGCGACTGGTGGTATATAAGGTGCGCGGCGCTCCTCAGGAAGCTCTACGTGTATGGCCCAGTGGGTGTCTCCCGCCTCAGGAGCGCCTACGGCGGAAGGAAGAGGAGGGGTGTTAAGCCGGAACACTTCGTTAAGGGGAGCGGCGTCATCATCCGTAAGGCTCTTCAGCAGCTGGAGGCCGCAGGACTGGTGGAGAAGGTCGAGAAGGAGGGTAGGCGAACTTTAAAAAGCATGTTGAAAAGATCGTGTGAAAATGCCCTTTTTTATTAAAAAAAGAA
>JAHAWR010000162.1:0-675 GCA_018383835.1 Candidatus Jordarchaeia archaeon
CGGCTTCGCTAGGGGTGAGGCGAGGTTTGAGGGGATAGACGAGTACAAGGGAGAGGAGCTCCTGATACACTTCCAGAACGAGAACCTCGTCGCCATAAGGAACGGAGAAATTGTAGCATCGGTGCCAGACCTCATAACCGTGCTCGAGACCGAAACGGCGCTCCCGATCACCACGGAGGGGCTGAGGTACGGGTACAGGGCTAAAGTCCTTGGGATACCTTGCAACGGGAAGTGGAGGACTAAGAGAGGTCTGGAGGTGGTCGGCCCAAGGTACTTTGGCTACGACATCGACTACATCCCCGTAGAGGAGAGGATAGGCAAGTTGAAAGGGAGGGACAGGAGATGAGCCTGAGGATCGGCATAGACGTTGGTGGAACTCACACGGACGCGGTCATACTTGACAAGGACAACCACCTCGTTGGGGCTTACAAGACTCCGACTACAGCGGACGTGACGACGGGCATAAAGAACGCCCTCAATGGCGTGCTGAAGTCTAGCAGAGTCGATCCTTCCGATATTAAGGCAGCCATGCTAGGGACCACCCACTGCACCAACGCCATCGTGGAGAGGAAGAACCTCTCAAGAGTGGGCGTGCTGCGCCTGGGTCGACCAGCCACTCTGGCGATAAAGCCCCTCACCGCATTCCCTGAGGATTTAAAAGAAGCACTCGGCAAC
>JAHAWR010000162.1:846-1015 GCA_018383835.1 Candidatus Jordarchaeia archaeon
GGGTTGGTCAAGGACGAGCTGGGTAACGTCCCAATAACACTGTCCCACGAGATCGGGAGTATAGGTCTGCTAGAGAGGGAGAACGCGGCGGTCCTAAACGCTGCCGTCACAAAAGTGGCGGAGAACGCGATAAACGCCTTCCTCGGGGCTCTGAAGGAGGCTGGGGTCG
>JAHAWR010000162.1:1025-2879 GCA_018383835.1 Candidatus Jordarchaeia archaeon
GCCATACCTCACGCAGAACGACGGCACGCTCATGTCAGTCGAGTACGCGAAGCGCTACCCTATTAGGACGATAGCCTCTGGTCCTACGAACAGCTGCAGGGGTGCAGCCTTCCTGACAGGGCTGAGGGACGGCGTCATAGTGGACATCGGCGGGACGACCACATTGGTTAGCATGATAGTGAAAGGGTTCCCTAGGGAGTCCGCCATAGCGGTAGAGATCGGAGGGGTTCGCACCAACTTCAGGATGCCAGATCTTATATCGATTGGCTGCGGTGGGGGGAGCGTCGTCAGGATGGCTAAGGATGGCGTCACGATAGGTCCTGACAGCGTCGGGTATAGGCTGCCAGAGGAGGGCCTTGCTTGGGGTGGCAGCACCGTGACGAACACCGACATCGCCCTGGCGGCTGGGTATGCAAAAATAGAAGACGAGAGGATCAACTTGGAGAGGCTCAAAGTGCTCGACAAGGATTTTGTGAACAGAGCCGTTGAGACGATAGTCTCGAAGGTCGAGAGTTGCATCGACAGGATCAAGACAGGTCCAGAGCCTGTCCCCGTGGTTTTAGTGGGCGGCGGGGGGATCATAATACCGCCGGAGGTCTATGGCAGGCTTAAGGGCGCCTCTACAGTCATAAGACCGGAACACTTCCAGTTTGCCAACGCCATCGGTGCAGCAATAGCCCAGGTTAGCGGAGAGGTGGACAGGGTCTTCTCACTTGAGAGGCTCAGCCGGGACGAGGCTATCAGGACCGCGAAGGAGATGGCGATCAACGAGGCAATTAAGGCGGGTGCTAAGCCAGACACGGTCGAGGTCGTGGAGGTCGACGAGATCCCCTTGGCGTACCTGCCAGGTAACGCAACAAGGATAAGGGTCAAAGCGTGCGGGAGCCTCACAATCTAAGTTCAATACCAAATCCTGTACCAGCAGGCGACGTGGTCAAAAAGTAATCCCTACGTCTATGGCAACTAAGTTTTTTCTTTATCCATTGATTCTTTTTCTCTTAATTTTTTATTTCTAGCATCTAAAAATTACAGCCTGTTCTGGGTTTTGTCCCCGCCCCGAGGGGACATTTAGAAAACTATTAAAACTTGACGAATATAACCACTTCCGGAGGTTATCTTGTTGAATTATGAAGAGATACTTAATGGTCTGGCGGACTCCGTCATAAGCGGTGACGAGGGGAGGGCGAAGGATCTTGCCAAGAAGGCGCTTGAGGCGGGTATTGATCCTTTAAAGGCCATAAATGAGGGCTTGATGAAGGGGATGAGCCAAGTAGGCGATGACTTCAGCAAGCTCAAGATCTACCTGCCAGAGGTGATGATGGCCGCCGAGGCGATGAAGGCTGCCCTCTCCATTCTAGAGCCTGCTGCCCTCCAGAAGGGGGGCGGCGCTATAAAGAAGAGCAAAGTGGTCATCGGAACCATAACTGGGGACATACACGACATCGGAAAGAACATAGTCGCTATGCTCCTCAGGGCGAATGGCTTCGAGGTCTACGACCTTGGCAGGGACGTCCCTGTGGACGAGCTTATCAGGAAGGCTGAGGAGGTCGGTGCCGACATAATCGCAGCCTCCACACTTTTATCCACATCGATGCCATACATGGAAGACCTCATCAGCCTGTTGAAGGAGAGGAACCTTAGGGAGAAGTACATCGTAATGGTTGGTGGCGGGCCTGTGACGCGTGAGTGGGCCGCCTCCATAGGTGCCGATGGTTATGGGGACGACGGTGAGGAGGCTGTAAAGGTGGCAAAGGAGCTCCTGCAGAGGGTGAAGGGCAAATGAACTCCATATGGGAGGTAATAGACAGGGCAGAGACAGGCCCGTATATGGAGGAGAGGGACTTCGACCTTAAG
>JAHAWR010000152.1 GCA_018383835.1 Candidatus Jordarchaeia archaeon
ACTATTTAAAACTTTCTACTTAGAAACTGCTAACAACGGCGCGCACACTTACTGCCCGGGTCACCCTATTGTTGCTGCTAGTAGTGGGAATGCGCTCCAGTATACTTGCGGCGAAATGTAGGCTTCCACTGCGGCCGCGACGGTGAACATCGCCATGGCTAACAGTAACGCTACTAGTAGGCTTGATGATTTCAGCATGCTCTCCGCCTGCTCCAAGAACCTTTCAGGGTCGTCTATGGATGGCGACAGCTTTCTCGCCGCCGACAAGCCTATTGCCGTTGCGAGTATTGCCGCTGGTATTTCTATTGCTCCGTGGGGGAGTATTGAGACGAGGTATGGGTATCCGCCTTTCCCCCCAAGCCAGATGAACGTGACTGACTCTATCATGTAGAGGCCGCCTATAACGAATGCCGTGGATAATATTTCTAGTGTGCAGAGGGAGTAGAGCGACGACTTGACGAGCAACTTGACTAGTGGCGTGTCCCTGCGGAGGAGTTTGAGCGCTGCTGCCGCGGCCAAGGGTATCAAGAGCATGGCTATCGGGGTGAACTGGTCATCGAAGAGGATGTACTCCGCGGCAAATGCCGCCACAATCAGAATGTAAAGTTCAACGCTATTCCCCTTTCCCCTGAAACGTTCATGTAGCCCCACTACTGCCACCCAGAAGGCTAACGCCCCAATGGCTGAGAGCACGCACCTGTTAAAGTTGTGGATCAGTATTATCGGCAGGTTGTTTTCGAGGAGCCATGAGGGGAGACCTAGGAGGGACGCGATGACTCTAGGCGTGAGAGTGAAGGTGAGGTAGAGCCAGTACTCAACACCCTCCGGCGCCGCGACCTCAAATATCACCTCCCTGAAAAGCCACACAGCGCTGAGCCCTGTGGCGTAGTAGAGGGCGAACGCGGCAGCCAATGTTGCAGCCAGCCCTGCAAGGAAAAGCGCTGAGCTCAGGGCCACGTCCTTCATGGTCAGCTTGAAGGCTTTCTCAGCTGGGGCCCTAACTACCTTCACGGGAGGCCTCGCAACTACAGCTTTTGCTGGCTTAGCGTAGTAGGCGATGTAGGCTATAAGCATGGTCGAGAAAACCCATATTGGAAGGTCGAAGAACGCCATGTAGGCCACCTGAGCTAGAAGCCTGAAGAAGTAGCTTCCGTTAAAGTACGCTACGGGGTTCATGGTATCTGGGAGAATTATGAGCGGCCTGTTCACAGCTACAACCCCCATGAGGGGGGAGGCGATGTACGATGTAGCGTAGCCGAGTAGTGAAGTGTTGAGGAGGGGGGTGCTCCATAGGGCTACAGCCACCATGGCGGCCGACAGCGCAACTATCAACTCAGGCTTAACTCTGCTAGTTGCAAGGTACCCCGACAACGCGCCTAGGAGGAACCTGAGGGCTACGGCCACGAGGACAGTCGACAGAACCCATATTGAGAGGGGGGTTAGAGGGGAGGGGGAAAGCGGGGCCACCAGCGTGAATCCCCCCTGGGAAGCGAGCACCGGCGCGAGGTTGGGGTAGAACGAGAGCAGGTAGTATGTTAGGGCTGACGCTATGGATGGGTCGCTGGCTACCCCTGTCGTAAGCATTGTCGTAGCGGCCATGACAGCGTGGAAGACTATGATGGCGCACGCCCCAAGGGATACACCCAGAGATACCGCCTCAACAAAGTCTCCTCCTCTGATTTCGCCTACCCTGTCCTTGAAGTTCGCGATAAATTGGTGGAGCTTTTGGTAGAGGTGGAGGCTGAAGACCTCGAAAATTGGTAGTAGCGCTATGGCGAACACTATGGAGGCGACGTTTGCGAGGATTATCCTTGAAAGCAGGTAGACGTTCACCCCGTAGACGGACGGTATTAGCGCCGAAGCCGCAAACCCGACCAGTGGATCCTGCACCATGAGCTCAGCTATGAAGTTCTCCCTTAGAACATGCAGCGCTAGGTAGAGAGGCCTCTGTGCGTAGAGTCCATACGCTATGTTGCCTATCCCTGCCAGTGAGAGTATGATGTTGAAGTAGGTGAAGGGGCCGACGACGCTCCTCATCATTTTTTCTCCCAAGTCGACGTCCCCGCACTTCAGCCCTCCAATCTTGGCTATCCTCGACGACGCCAAGTACGAGAACCTGTAGAGGAGCATTATGTATATAGCGATGTTTAGGCCGAAGCTACCTAGGAAACCCATGCTGTGGTAGTTTTCCACGGTCAGGCTGAAGGAGACCATGGCCGGCAAGGTCACCAACCCTATCACGAGGTAGTCCCTGACGAAGCCCACTTTTGGAGCCTCGTCCAGCGGGTTAGCCGGCACCCTGCTAAAGGAAACCGCCCTAACTCGTTCCATAAATGAGCCCCCCACTCCCCGCTCGAAAAGCAGCAACCTCAGGAGGAGGGCGAGCATGCCCAGGAAAACGGAGGTTTAAGTCCTTGGTCAGGCTGAAGGAGACCATGGCCGGCAAGGTCACCAACCCTATCACGAGGTAGTCCCTGACGAAGCCCACTTTTGGAGCCTCGTCCAGCGGGTTAGCCGGCACCCTGCTAAAGGAAACCGCCCTAACTCGTTCCATAAATGAGCCCCCCACTCCCCGCTCGAAAAGCAGCAACCTCAGGAGGAGGGCGAGCATGCCCAGGAAAACGGAGAAGAGGGCGACGAACGCCCAAAGGATGAACGTGTGAAGTATGCCGGCAACGTACTGGACCAGCAGCGTCAGGAACTGGGAGGCAACAGCACCCAGAAGGCTCTCAGTAGGGTATATCATGAACGCCTCAAAGCCCACGTTATAGGCGGTGAGGTAGGCCACCAGCAGGTTCTCGTGGCTGACGTTCTCGAGGTGAGATATAAGCAAGTCGCCAGTATTCAGCGCACCCACCGTCAATGAAAGCACGACCGCCGCGTCAACGAAGGACTTAAACCTCCCCGCCCTACCCCTCACCAACACCAGTACGGCCGCCAAGAGCAGGGCGGGAGCCATGTTCAGCACGGCAGTCAAAGCAACGTTCACCGTAAGCGACTCAAGCAGGCCGGTCAAATCCAAACAGAACACCCCACCTTAACTCAGAGAAACTCAACTGTTCAAATTAACGTTTTTGGTGGCGACTCAAGCGTTCACCGTGGCACGTAGTGGCTTGGAGAGTTTGCCTTTCACTTTTCAAGTTGCAGACGACCCTTCCCTCGA
>JAHAWR010000161.1 GCA_018383835.1 Candidatus Jordarchaeia archaeon
CCTCGGATCACTGACGGCGGGCAACACTCCGGCAACTATACTCCTCGTGACATCCGTGGCAGGAGTTCTCTCAGGGATAATGGACAACGTGTCAGTCACGTCGGCGCTACTCTACGTTGTTCCACCATTGTCCCTTAACGCCATGATTCTGGACAAAACTGTGGTCTGGGCCCTGATTTACGGTGCGAATTCAGGCGCCAGCATGACGCCTATAGGGGGAATACCGAACCTGCTCGCGTTCTCCCTGCTGGAAAAGGACGGGAGACCTGTAGCGTGGAAGAGCTTCGTCAAGGTGGGTGGACCCCTCTGCCTCGCATTCTTCCTGCTGGGCACAGGGATGCTGTACGGCTTCTCCACGGCACTGGGCTGGACTGGTGCAAGCCCGGAACTCATGGTAATGCTCCTTTCGGAGTACTTGGCAGTAAGCGGGCTCGGGGCAGGAGAGATGGGGCTACCAAGCTGGTTCATACTACTAAGCGCCCTATACGGTTACCCTGTAAGTTCATAGAAAGAGCGCCAGAAAAAAGGGCAGATGGAGCCCCCCTCTAAGGGGGGCGCTTTCAACTTCGAGGAACACTGGCAGGCACGTCTTTCGGGACCTAAGAGAGGACTTAAGGGAGCGAAACGCTCTTTAGAGGAAGATAACTATACTTGTTCTCTAGAGAAGGTGGGGGTTTTAGTTTGTCTAAGAGGATTTCTGGTGGAGAGCTTCTTGTCAGGTGTTTGCTCGAGGAGGGTGTAAGGTACATTTTCGGTGTCCCTGGAGCCCAACTACTGACAATTCTGGACGCTGTGAAGAGGATTGGCGAGCCGCACGGCATGAATTTTGTCACATGTAGGCATGAGCAGGCTGCCGCCAACATGGCGGATGCATGGGCGAGGGTCACGGGGGAGCCTGGGGTTTGCATCGGAACAGTGGGACCGGGAGGGGCAAACCTTATACCCGGAGTCTATCCCGCGTGGGCTGACGGAGTCCCCATGATAGTTCTAACAGCTCAAAACCAGACTTGGCGGAGCTACCCCGACCATGGCTCAATGCAGGCGCTTGACCAGTACCACCTCTTCAAGCCAATCACGAAGTGGAACGCTGTAGTCTCTCACTGGGATAGGATTCCCGAGCTGGTGCAGCACGCCTTCAGGGTAGCCACCTCAGGCAGACCTGGACCAGTACACTTAGACCTCCCAGCAGACGTCATGTACGAGAGGAAGGATGAGGGCGCCGTCAGGGTTTATCCGCCTCACAGGTATAGGGCCACCAAGCCCCCGGTTGGAGACCCGGAGCTTGTGGAGAAAGCCGCGGACATGCTTGTCCAAGCTGAGATGCCACTGATCCACCCTGGGGGAGGCGTGCTGAGGGCTGGCGCATGGAGGGAGGTTGTCGAGATAGCTGAACACTTGGGGGCCCCGGTTATCACGACGCTCGGGGCCAGGGGAGTTATTCCGGAAGACCACCCGTTATGCCTCCTCCCGGCTGAGCCGGGCGCTATAATGGCCCAGAACGACGCCGACGTGGTGCTTGCCGTTGGCAGCCGGATGGGGGACGTTGACTTCTGGGGGAAGGCGCCAGTATGGGGTGACCCTGATAGGCAGAAAACGGTGCAGGTGGATGTTGACCCAACAATGATCGGGTATAACAGGCCAGTTGACTTGGCCATAGTGGGTGACGCGAAGCCGACTCTTGCAGCCCTGCTGGAAGCCGTAAAGAGGAGAACTGAGAAGAGGAAGCCTCACCCAAAGATCGCGGAGTATAAGAAGGCTCAGGAGGAGTGGATGGCTGGCTTCCTCAAGCAGGCTGAGAGCAACGAGAAGCCAATTCACCCGCTTAGACTCATGAAGGAGGTTAGGTCATTCTACCCGAGGGACGCCATAGCTTGCCTCGACGGAGGCAACACGCCCGTGTGGGCCTACTACCTTCACCACATATATGAGCCGAGGAGCTTCCTCTGGGCTGCGGACTCCGGGCACCTAGGAGTCGGGCTCCCATATGCCATAGGCGCGAAGCTTGCCGCACCCGACAGGCAGGTTTACCTTATAACGGGAGATGGGGCTTTTGGGACAAACATACAGGAGCTTGAGACTGCCAGCAGACTTGGAGTCAAGATAACAGTGATAGTGGTGAACGACCGCGCTTGGGGGATGATAAAGGGCGCACAGAAAATCTCCTTCAAAGGGAGATACATAGGAGTCGACTTCAGCGACGTGAGGTATGACAAGATAGCTCAGGGAATGAACTGGTATGGTGAGAGAGTTGAGGAGCCAGAAGACATAGCCCCGGCTTTGGAGAGGGCTGAGGCGGCGGAGGAGCCCGCCCTCCTAGACGTCGTCGTCTCACAAGAAGCCCACCTAACTCCGCCAGACCTAGCAACGCTGGCAATGATCTGGCTTGAGGGGTGCACGCCACCAGAAGAGTAAACACCCTCCTTTTTTAGCTGGAGGGAAATTTTAGTAGTTTAGTGGGTCTAGCGCATTTCCCGGCGAAGTCGTGTGGGGCTGCTCAACGCATAGGAGCTGTAAAGACGCCAGGTAGCGTCCTGTTCCCTCTAGAGGGACCCCTGTGAGCGCCTCTTGACATGTTTTCCACCCCATCTTAAGCCACTCAGCACGCTCCTTTGGCTGTTAACCCGTCAGTGACGCCGAAAATGTGGGGTCGCATTTGTTAAGGTCGCCCTCTTTTCCTGGAGGCATAAGGGTTTTCCCAGGCTTATGCGGTAGCTTCAGATACTTCCGTTTTTGTTGGGTTTCTCTGGTGGTTTACTTGCTGGGGGAGGTTTACGAGCTAGTCCTCGAGAAGCTCCCCGGATTAAGGGAGAAGGCGTCCATGACTGGTTTTGACGGAGGGTGCGTTGAGGACTTGTGGGTTAGAGCTAACCTCAGCTGGGAGGATA
>JAHAWR010000026.1:0-956 GCA_018383835.1 Candidatus Jordarchaeia archaeon
TCTAGAGTCCGGCTTCTAAACCCTTACAACTCTACTAGGAGGTGCTCCAGTGGGATGGTTAATGCCCCGAAAGGAGCACTCTACGAGTGTAAGAGCTGTGGATTAAAAATAGGCAGCTTAACGCGTGCGTAAACTTATATCTTCAGGTGGAGGGTCTTTCTCCGTCTCTGAAGCTCTTTGTTGGGTTTGTGGGGGGTGGGGTGGGTTCACCCTGACGGGGGGTGAGGCTGATGCAGGCTCCGATGAGCTCGTGAGGGGCTTTGAGGCTTGTGAACCCTAAGGACTAAGTATGGATCAACACTTACCCATACTTAGTCTGGAACCCTCATTTTTCATATAGCTATCAGCAATAATGCTAAAGCGAGACGAATCAGTCTCAGAGCCGAGAGCACACTTAATTTATAAGCTAATTTAGAGATTATCAGTTGTTGATGGCGCGCCATCAAAAAGTAGCCACGAAAAACCTTGGGTGAGCCTCCACCCGACAAATTATACAAAAAATAAATGTATAATTATATAATACAGGATTATTATAATTACAGGATTGGGAGGTACTTGTTTATTTCCCATTCTGTGACTGATGTTCTGAATTCCTCCCATTCGTTTCTTTTGGCTTCAAGGTATTTGATGTACACGTGGTCTCCGAGGGCTTCTCTCAAGAGTTTACTTTTTGAGGCGTACTCTATGGCTTCCCCTAGGGAGCCGGGTAGCGTGTCTATGTAGAGCTCTTTGAGCTTTGTGTCGTCGAAGTGGTATATGTCTTCCTCGACGGGTTCTGGCGGCTCTATTTTCTGCTTTATTCCTTCGAGCCCTGCCTTGAGCATTGCTGCGAAGGCTAGGTAGGGGTTACATGAGGGGTCGGGGCATCTTAGCTCGGCTCTCGTGGATTTCCCCCGTCCCATGAAGTACTCTGGGATGCGTATTAGGGCTGACCTGTTGCGCCTAGCACCGACCGT
>JAHAWR010000026.1:985-9724 GCA_018383835.1 Candidatus Jordarchaeia archaeon
GTCTTTTGTAGGAGTTAACGGTCGGTGCTAGGACAACTATGATCTCCTTAATGTACTTGAGCTGTCCCCCTATGAAGTGATAGGCCACGTCAGACAGGTTGTACTTATCGTTCGGGTTAAAGAACGCGTTTTCACCGTTCCTCCAGAGACTCTGGTGAACGTGCATGCCTGACCCGTTCTGGCCGAATAGAGGTTTCGGCATGAACGACGCGAACAGCCCATGTCTCCTCGCCACGGACTTGATGACGAACTTGTACGTTATCACGGCGTCAGCTATAGCTAGGGCGTCCCCGTACCTGAAGTCGATCTCATGCTGTCCGGGGGACACCTCATGGTGGCCCATTTCCACCTCTATTCCCATTTCCTGCAGTGCCTGCATTGCCTCAGCTCTAACATTGAATGCTTGATCCAGTGGAGCTAGGTCAAAGTATCCTCCGTGATCCTGCGGCTCAGGCACCACCCCGTTCTCCAACTTGAAGAGGAAGAACTCTAGCTCGGGTCCCACATAGTAGGAAAACCCCATCTTTTCAGCTTCTTCTAGGTTTCTCTTGAGGACATATCTCGGGTCTCCTTCAAAGGGTTTCCCTTCAGGCCTATAAACGTCGCAGAAAACCATCGCCACTTTCTTGTCCATTGTTAGCTTGGGGAGAACGCGGAGCGAGGCAGGATCCGGGATGAGGCGCATGTCGCTCTCGTAAATCCTGACGAATCCCTCTATTGATGAGCCGTCGAAGCCAACGCCCTCGTTTAGCGCGTCCTCGAACCTTCTGGCTGGCACCGTGCAGGTCTTCGGCGTTCCCATTATGTCGACGAACTCGAGGAGAACTAGGTCGACCTCCTTTTCCCGTACAATTTTCAGTGCGTTCTCCTTGGCCTCCTCCAAGATCTTCTTCAAGTAATCAGCTCTCCCTGAATCTTTACACATCACCTCATGTTCAAATAAATATATCCCTTTTTTTGATGATTTCTAATTCATTCATCATTTTTATTGGTAATAAAATGGACGAATGTTTTTCAATTTTTAAGAATAATTACTGTTCATTAGGATAAGTGTCCATTAGTGTACTGTATAGGGGTTCCGCCGCCCATTTTTAGCAGGGATATGTTTATTTTAGCACCATTCACCCGAGGGCGTTTTCGTGTTTATCCTGACGCTTGTTTTTGATGAACATTTGTATTATCTATGGGATGTCTGAAAAATGTTTATTTATTGAGCGTGCGGTCAGCTTAATGGTGGTGGGCTTTGACCACTCTGGATGAAGTTGACCGCCAGATTCTTGCGGAATATTTGAAGGATGCTAGGCGCTCCTCCCGGGAGATCGCGAGGCAAATTGGCGTCTCGACGACCACCGTAATAGCTATAGGACGAAAAGGATGAAGAATGAGGGGATAATAAAGGGGTATACTGTTATGCTGGATCACGAGAAGCTCGGATATGATATAACAGCCATAACCGAGATCACAGTTTCGAAAGGAAGGCTGGTGGACGTCGAGAGGGAGGTGGCGAAGATACCTTCAACGTGTGCCGTCTACGATGTTACGGGGGAGGTTGACTGCATAGTGATAGCCAAATTTAAGAGCAGGAAGGAGCTGAGCGAGTACACCAAGCACCTTTTATCAATACCTTACGTTGAAAGAACGAACACTCATGTGGTGCTGACTGTTGTTAAAGAGGACTTCAGAATACTCTAACTACTACTCCAGCTAAGGATGGACTCGCAACCCCATCTGAAGCGCTTCTCTATCTGAATTTCCGGGTTTTCTGGTGTTGTCAGCTTTTAGCTCCTACCTGTTTATGACTATCATCTCCCCGTCTTGTTTCACCATTCCGGCGCGTTCAAGCCACGCTACAGTTGCCCTGAGCTCCGCTGGCGCTATGCCTGTCGCCTTCTGGAGGCTTGCGAATGAGATCTTCTTTATCGACTCGATTATGAAGTATACTTTGAATCTTGGGTCGAGCATCATTGCTCCCTTGTAGCGTTCCAGCTGCTCCTCCCTCTTCTTTTTCTCTCTTTCTAGCTCCTCCTTTATCTTCTCGAGCTCCTTGTTTCTGGTTTCAAGCTCCTTGACTCTCGCGTCTATCTCCTTCTCGACCTCAGTTATGCTCTTCTCCAGTAGTTCTATTGTTTTCCGCACTCCTTGAAGCTCCTCCTTCTTGAGCCTCAGCAGCCTCTCCTTATCAGCTAAGACAGATGGCTCAACGCTAGGGCGGTTCCTAAGCTCTTCAATCTCCTTGACGAGTGACTCCACGTCACGTTCAAGCTCGGCGGCTAAGCCCTTGTGGAACTCGAGCTCCTCCCTCTTAACCTCCAAGTCCCTTGTCCTTTCTTCAATTATGGAGCGGAGACGCTCCACCTCTTTCTCCTTGAGCTTAAGCCTGCTCTCCCCGGCAGCTATTAGGCTGTCCCTCTCCCTGAGCATGTCCTCAAGCGTTCTAATCTGCTCGTTAAATGCTGTTATCTCTTTCTGGGCTCCTTCAAGCTGACCTTCAAGCTCTGCCACGCGCATACGCTCTCT
Source organism: Candidatus Jordarchaeia archaeon (assembly GCA_018383835.1). GTDB lineage: Archaea > Asgardarchaeota > Jordiarchaeia > Jordiarchaeales > Freyrarchaeaceae > DTBI01. The sequence goes on from JAHAWR010000026.1 coordinate 3,503, forward strand.
CTCAAGCCTCTCGCGCAAAGCGACGAACTCCTCGCGCGCCAAGTCTAGCTCTCTCCTAACCTGCTCCAGCTCAGCCTTCCTGAGCTCCAGCTCCTGCTCCCTCTCGCTAAGCTCCCTCTTCTTCTCATCAAGCTGCCGGGTTGCCTCCTGCAGCGCACGCTCACGCTCGGCAAGCTGCCGGGTTGCCTCCTGCAGCGCACGCTCACGCTCGGCAAGCTGCCGGGTTGCCTCCTGCAGCGCACGCTCACGCTCGGCAAGCTGCCGGGTTGCCTCCTCCACTCTCGCTTTGGCTTCAGCCTCCTCCGCCTTAAGCCGCTCCATCTCTCTTCTAGCGGATTCGAGCTCGCTCATCAGTTTGCTTGAGCGCTCTTGCTCTCCTTTAAGGCGGCTCAATGTTGCTTCGTATTCTATCCTAGCCGCCTCAAGCTCTTCCTCTATCTTCTTTAGGGCTTGCTCCCGCTCCCTTAGGAGGGACTCTCTTTCCCTGAGTTGTGAGCTGCTCTCCTCCAGCAGCCTCTCAAGGCTTTCTCTTTCTGCGTTGAGGTTTTGGAGGTGTTTCCGCATCGCTTCTTCCTCTGCCTTTAAGCGTGAAACTTCCTCCCGTGACTCGTCAAGCATTTTTGAGAGGTAACCGGACTTCTCCTTCTCCATTTCGAGGCTTCGCGTCAGCTCCTGAAGCTCCCTCCTCGCTTTCTCGACTTCATTACGCTTCTCTTCAAACTCGTTTTTAATGAGCTCGAGCTCGCGCCTTTTCTCGTCCAGCTCGCGCTCTTTCTGCCTTAAAGCCTCGGAGCTCTCCTTAACCAAGCGCTCCCTTTCCTTTAGTTCCCTGTCAAGTCTGGAGATCTCCTCGACGAGCCTAGCTTCCTCCCTGCCTAGAACCTCGACGAACTCTTTTGCAAAGCGTGCCAGCGCCTCCCTGAAAACTTCGAGCTCGGCTTCCGTCGCCGACATGACGTCCTGCATCGTGTTACGAGCAATCTCGTCGACGACGCCCGAAACGGCATCGACGAAAACGTTCTTTATGAGCTCCGAGGCAAACTGTATTCTTACCCTAGAGACAACCTCTCTGCTCACGTCCTCTTTCATGTCGAGGATCCTCTTCTTCAACATTTCGAGGCTCCTAGAAACGGCGGAGTCGAGCCCCGACCTCACATTTCCAACTATGGCCTCTAGTGCCTTAACGTTCCTCTCCACAAAGTCGGGAGACAGAAGTGAGACGCCTGAAACTTTACTTGCTTCTTCCAATGAGGAATCCCCCATACCCTTCGATAAATATAATTGAAAGAACTAGCTAATAACTTCTTCCCGGTGATGGTGGTTTCTAATGGCTGGGAGAGTCGCCGTTGTGGGCAGCAGCCACGTAGACTTCACCATACTTCTCGACAAGATGCCGAAGGTGGGTGAGACGGTCGTGGGTAAGGGGTTCAGGGTGAGCCCCGGAGGAAAGGGGGCTAATCAGGCCGTAGCAGCCGCGCGTCTAGGGGCAGAAGTTCACATGGTCAGCAGGGTAGGGCGAGACGCCTTCGGAAAACTTTTACTGGACAACTTCAGGATAAACGGTGTGCGCACAAATCACGTATTCGAGGACCCGGAGGCTCATACGGGAGTCGCTTTCATACTTGTCGATTCTGCTGGGAGGAACATGATAGCGGTCGCCCCGGGTGTGGACTTGCACGTTTCGAAGGAGGACGTTGAAAAGGCGAGTGAAGCCATAAGGGGAGCAGACGTGGTACTCCTCCAGCTCGAAATACCACTGGAAACCGTAGCTTACACCGTCGAGAAAGCTTGGAAGCAAAGCGTACCTGTGGTGCTGACTCCGGCGCCAGCCCAGCCAATCCCGGAGAGCGTCCTCAGCAAGGTGAGCGTCCTAACACCAAACGAGGTCGAAGCAGAAATGCTAACGGGAGTTAAAGTGCAAAGCCTCAGGGACGCTACAGTAGCTGGAAGAAAACTGCTCGAGAAAGGCGTAGGTTCAGTTGTGCTTACACTTGGAGACAAAGGAGCCCTCTTGGTCGATGAGGAAGGGGAGTTCCACGTTCCAGCCCTGCCAGTTAAGCCTGTCGACACAACGGGGGCAGGTGACTGCTTCAGCGGAGCATTAGGTGTCGCCCTAGCAGAGGGACTAAACATGAAGAAAGCAGTAGTTTTCGCCAACACGGCAGCAGGACTATCCACAACCAAGACCGGAGCACAGGAAGGAATGCCCACAAGAAAAGAAGTCGAACACGTTCTAAAGTCTAAGGCAACATGAAACACCACAGACACAAACACGAGTTCCAGTTAGAAGCAATAAATAAAGGGTCTTAAGGGTATCTTAGGGTTCTGAGCTACGTAGTTGGTAGGCTTACGTAGCTTTTGGGGTTCATGGGCTGAGGCCCCACGAGTTCATTGGAGCCTTCATCGGCCCCCCTGTCATGGTGAACCCACTTCCAGCCCGTCAAGGAGCATCGGAGACGGGGAAATCCCCCACCACATCCTCCACTATATCCTTTATCAGCTTAGCATGCCTATGTAGTCCCTCGGGTACCTATGCCCATCAAGTGCAGCTTCGATGAACACATCCAATATTTTCTCAGCATCCCACTGGCTCCTATAACTCTCTTGACGGCTCCAGAAGCCCCTCCACCCTCTGTAAAAAACATTATCGCAGAAATACCTAGAAGTTACGTAAACGACAAGCTTCGTGAACTTTTAGACTTTTTCCACCAACATATTTCTCGGCATCTTCCTTCTTGAAAATGAAAAACCCCTTCCAGTCCTCTTAAAACAAGAGGTCGTGTGTCCTAGGAAACTCGCCGGTCAACTCAAAGAGTTTAGCTTTAAAGTTACTGTCTGTCATTTAGGAGCGGCTGGTATCGCTCAGGGTCAGCAACTACTTAGCCCGGAGACGCATAGTGCAAGCTTCCCTCTTCAATACAAAAACGGCCAGTTTCCACTAGGCCGAAAGTTGCAAAGCTTAATTCTGACCCGCCCAAGCAGCCGCAGACAGCCGGGTGGAGCCAAACTAAGGAGAGAACCCCATTAACTTTCCCCTTTAAATTTTCAGTCTCCAAATAAGAAGCAGGGCCCAAAAGCCACCCGCAGGGCAACTACAAAGTAAGCTTTCCGCCCCTCCACCCCCTAAACCATGAAAGTGTTTTTAATAATAAAAAAATGGTGGGAGAATGTATTTTTCGCCTTTACCATGAGATTGGGTCGATGCGGAAGTAGACTGTGTAGCGGCAGTCACTGAAGTTAGCGTTTACCACGTTCCACCCTTTGCCAATGTATTGATGCCACTGGGACGGTGACCAATACAACTGGAAGGGTGGGTATTGGTCATCACCACCGATGTCATCGTGCTCCCATGCTTCGATGCGGATTTTAGCATCACGCCCGTAGTTGATGATTGAGTAGAAATACTTGTTCCAGCTAAGTAGTCCAGGTCCGTCTCGTGACCACCATCCTTCGGGGCAGAGGCCTATCTTTCCGCTACCGGGGTAGCCCTCCTCGGTGGGGAAGAACCCGTCACCGATAAAGGCCTTTACGTATTCTTCACCTGCTCCCCATGGCCACGGGTCATAGTCATCGTAATAGTAGATTTCTTTCAAGTATACGGTTAGCTTGTAGAGTCCGCTCGCCGCAGACCAGCGCGAACCATCTACGTCACCGGCTATGACGGATGTGTACTGGGAGTGGAGGAGGTCATCAGGTGAGACTCCTAAGCCGAATGGGGAGGTTTCACTATCTAAGTCGATGCCTAGGACATACTTGTAGGCGGCCCATGCTGCTTCTGAGCAGTAGTAACCACTAACCCCGGAGACCGGGTTAGGTTCGCTGGCGAGCACCTGCTTGCTGGTCCAGCCCCAGTCGTACGCTGGGCCAACCGGGTAACCATCGGGGCCGCCTGCGAGTTGGGACTTCAAGAAGTTTACGATGGCTTGCCGCTCAGAGGCTGTGAGGGGTACGCCTCCAGGTTTGAAGACTCTTAAGACGACTGCTTCGCCGGCATGGGCGTTGACTGCCACTTCCCATGTGTCATATCCAAGTCCGTTGCCCTGTTCGCTACTCTTGGTTGAGTGGATGACGTAGTGAGTGCCAACGGGCATCCATCGTTTATTGGTGCGATCCCAGATCTGTTCTCCGGGTTTGACTTGGCCACAGTAGATGACGGTGTGTTGGAACCGGCCAGGAATCAGGTAGTCGAAGAAAGAGCCTGGTGTTCCGAGAAGGATGATGTCCCCCGGGAGACATCCCTCTGGGCTTAGTTGGTTTGTTCCTTCAGAGACAAAGGTTACTGTGAGTGTATCTGAAGGTGGTGTGGTTGAAGGTTTAGTGGCTGATACTAGTATAGCTGCGAGGGTGGAGTTTGATGTAGCATTTGCTGGGCTTATAGCAATCCCACTAAGTATTAACCCCAGTATAGCGAAGCAAGAAATTACAAGGTGTGGTCCTCTCAAATGTATACACTCCCTTGATGGCATTTTTCGAACATGGATATTGCAATATTAATGATATGAATTTTTCGTTATATTTGAAAAATATAAAGCATTTTGAAAAAACGAAATTGTGTTAGCGCGGCAGCTCCCGATGAATTTATGATTTACAATTTTTGATTTCCTAATTGTTTGCCGTTTGCGGAATGGGAGGCTCCAGTTCCTTGAGGAAAAGGAGAGCTCACCTAGGTTTTCCAGAAGCCCACAAATAGGTTTCACCATAGTCCTGGAGCTATTTTTGCGACTTCGCCCCCCCCCACCAGGGGGTTCCCTTGGCTAGATATACGATAGTGTTTTCTGCGACTATTTTGCTCAGCAGTTCCTCTCACCTTCTATGGGGGTTATCTCGTCCACCTGCGGGTGTTTTCTCCTGTCTTTTTGCCCTTTCGGAGCTCTCGGAAGAGGGTTCTTTTTCCGCGCCACCTGGTATCCAGTTTCCCCACGGTTTGGGTGCGGGGGTGCCCAGTCCAGGGAGGCTTTAAATTTTTCTCTATGTCTGGAGAGGAATCCCGGGCTCCAAGTGTTAGTAGAGGGCGTGGTCTTGAATTCTGTAGCGTAAGAGTAGCCCTTTTGGAAGTTGACTTTTTGTCCTCCTGAGGACAGCTTTCCACTTCGGGGGCAATGTCCTGTGCACTTCCCAGAGGATATCTTCCTTACGGGGCTCCCTCCGTTTTTCTCAGCTATGACTGTTCTTTGGTTAGTTTTTGCGGGGTTTAACCTTCTTCGAGATAAGCCCGTAGTGGCTGCAGTGGCTTGGCGGTTTCATGTGTAAGTTCTTTTATTTTGTTTGTTGAATGTTAAGTCGAGTCCCCCCCTTGAAATCTTTTAAGCCTTTTTACGCATTCCCCTCTATGCTCCTTTAAAGCCTCATTTTCTGCATTCCTCTCAAAAAGTCTTCATTTTTGAAGGAAAAGAGCTTGCACCACGCTAACCATAAAAATTAAGGCGCCGAAGGGGGAAATTAAAACCCTATGCGAGGAGGAGACCATGTTACCGCTCCCTTAACTCCATGGAAGCCGCACTGGTTTCCTGTCTGCTCTGCAGCCCGGAAAAGTAGGTCTTGAACCCTACAGCCTCTGCCTCCCTTCTGGTCAGGGAAATGTGGAGACAGCGCGCAAACGTGCTAAGGAGGTCTGGAAAGCCGCCTCTTTCAGCAAACACTAAAGGTTCAGGTGGTGGAGGCATCCTAGGAGGGGCGTGAAGGAAAGGGAAGAAACTGTGCCCCCTAAAGCCTGAAGTAAGCCTTAGCCTCCGGGGGGAACTTGGGAGGACTGTGTGGTGGAGAAATGCCCAGGGAGGATTTTTGAGGTGTGCCACACAGATCGGTTGATGCCCCTAAAAGTGCACTAAAACTTTTTGTTCCCCTGTAAAGTTGCCGAAACGAAAAGAGCTTCACAGTACTTGTCCGTTTTAGTTGTAGTGACGTATGGTGCTCTTATGTGTAGGTATACGTCGCGTCTTACTTGGATTGTGATGATGGTCCATGTTTCTATTGGAATATTTTATGCCAAGCCACGTTCACGTTAGCGCCCAGATGGTGACCTTTATTGGTAGTTGCAGAAATATCGAATTCGCTGTTACCATCGTATGGGTTTATTGCTGTTTAGTTCACGTATACTGTGATCATTGTTGGGTGGCATTCTTCTTTTCTCTTTAATCTGGGGTGTGCCCTGTATGTTGCCGGGTTTGCCCGTTGATTGTTATCGTGGCGTTTTTTCGGTCTTCAATAACTTTTCTCTGACTT
>JAHAWR010000026.1:9791-11787 GCA_018383835.1 Candidatus Jordarchaeia archaeon
GGAGGGTTGTTGTTGTCTTCGAAGAAGAGTAAGGGTTTGAAGGGGAAGGCTTTGCTTTTGTTCTATTCTAGGACTGGGAAGACTCGTAGTGTTATGGGTGCTTTGAAGGAGGCTCTTGATGAGAGGTATGATGTGGAGTTGGTTGAGGTTAAGCCTAAGGTCAGGATAGGGTTCTTTAAAGGGGGAAGCATGGCGAAAAGAGGAGAGGCTGTCGAGGTGGAGGAGCTGAAGGTTAACTTCTCAGACTACGATTTGATCGTTTTCGGGACGCCTGTCTGGAACGGGTGTCCGACGCCGCCAATTAACGCTGTGATGGGGATGATTAGTGACTTGTCGGGGCGCAGGGTGGCTTTAGTGGTTACGTGCGCTTTCTCCGCTGGAGCAACGGTGAACATTATAGCAGAGAAGGTTAGGTCGAAGAAAGGTGAGTTTGCTGGGAGCTTGGTTGTGAAAACCATGTTTGGTATTAGGAGGAAGGCGCTGGAGAAAGTGGAGGAGTTTTCAAGGTCGCTGTAGTTCCTTGAGTAAGTTATTTATTTGTGCGGTTGCCGAGTTAACAATAGTTAAGAAGGAGGCAGAGTGGAAAAAGACTTCCCCCTTGAAGGTGGTTGGTTTGTTTAGGGGCAGGGTTCGCAGACTACAGGAGGAGATCCTTAGGCTTAAGGAGAGGGAGAACGCGTTCATACTAGCTCACAACTATCAGGTTCCCGAGATACAGGAGGTGGCAGACGCCGTCGGGGATAGCTTGGAGCTCGCCAGAATAGCCCAGAAGAAGAGGGGCCCTGACGTGATAGTCTTCTCTGCAGTCGACTTCATGGCTGAGACAGCAGCTATACTCAACCCAGACAGGGAAGTTTACGTTCCAGACCCGACGGCTAGGTGCCCGATGGCTTTGATGTGCCCCCGAGAGGTTGTTTCCGAGGCGAAGCGAGTGCATAACGGGGTTCCGGTTGTGCTCTACATTAACACGCTTGCCGAGGCTAAGGCTGAGGCGGACGTGGTCTGCACTTCAGCCAACGCACCCACAATAGTTGAGAAAGTCGGAGCGGAAAGGGTGCTTTTCGGCCCAGATAAGAACTTAGGCTTGTACGTTGAGAAGATTACTGGCGTCAGGGTTATACCCGTACCCGAGGACGGATACTGCTACGTCCACACGATGTTTGAGCCGAGGCACATCGCCAGACTGAGGAGGAGGCACCCAGACGCTGTTGTCATGGTGCACCCTGAGTGCACGCTCGAGGTGCAGAGAGGTGCTGACTTTGTTGGATCCACAAGTCAGATGTACAGGTACGCTAAGGATTCGAAGCACGAGAAGTTCATTGTTGGGACAGAGGTTGGACTCGTTGACAGGATGCGGAGGGAGATAGAGGGGAAGACGTTCATCCCGGCGTTAAGCAGAGCGGTCTGCAAAAACATGAAGAAAAATACTTTGGAAAAGATAAGGCGCGTGCTCCTCGAGAAGCCGCCAGAAAACTTGGTGATGGTTCCAGAAGACGTAGCAAACAAAGCTAAGAGGAGCATAGAGCGAATGCTCGAACTGTCAGAAAAGGGAAAATAGAAATTTTTACCGAACGACACCTGAATCCCGCTAGGTTCGTTGAGGGGTTGGGTGGGTGAGCAAATTAAGATTACATCGAACACGTCTAGCACTTCTATGAGCTCCCGGTAGCCATTCGATGGGCTTTTTCCAAAAAAGATTTAGCAGTTCTTCCCTCAATGTTTTCTAGGAGGTTAAGTTTGATGTTACCTAGGCGCCGCTTCACCGTAACTAAGATAGTGGTTGGCGAGTGGTTTTGGGATCAGAAGTGTGTCGTGTGCCTCGGCGAGGTTAAGCCGGGTGAGGATGTAATTGCATGTCCTGTCTGCGGCGCCATGGGTCATAGGGGCCACTTTTTAGAGTGGTTGAAAGTGAAGGCGGTATGCCCGAACTGCAAGAGAAGTCTTAGGGAAGGAGACTTAAGAACGGTTTAGGAGGTGTCTCGGTGTGAGGGTGAAG
>JAHAWR010000026.1:11834-15774 GCA_018383835.1 Candidatus Jordarchaeia archaeon
CGATACTCTTGTGGAGCAGGTAAAGAAGGAGGTTGCCAAGAGAAAAAAGGTGTCTGAGGATGTTGTAGCTATCGCCTTCAGAGGCTTCCAGCTCGATGACAAGCAGACGCTTAAGGAGGTAGGAGTGGAGGATGGGGACAAACTCTACGTTATAGTTCGAACCATTGGAGGCTAGAAGGCAGGTGGGGGGAATAAAGATACTAAGTGACGAGCAGTTTAACTCTCGTCTGGTTTACGAGGCTAAGATGCTAGAGAAGGAGGAACCCACTTTTAAGCCCGTGGACGGTGACCTTACACACTGGAAAGGCGTGATACTGGGAACCGGCGTATATGATGGAGGAGTATTCGAGATAGAGATTTTCATACCCAGAGACTACCCGTTCAAGCCCCCGAAGATCCAGTGGAACACGCCTATATGGCATCCGAACGTGAGGGAAAGCGAGGTCTGCATAGGGATTTTAGGGAAAGACTGGACGCCAAACACCACGATAGTAGGCGTAATAGAAGCGCTGCGAGTCCTCCTCAACTTCCCAAACCCTTACTCCCCCTTTAACACGGAGGCAGCAGACCAGATGCTTAATGACAAAAAAAAGTTTAAGAAAAAGGTGAGAGAGTGGGTCGAAAAGTATGCTAACTGGAAAAAGGTTTCTGAGGGGTAAAAAATGGAGGGGGAGGGAAGGTATCACAGGCAGCAGCTTGTCGACAGGTGGGATCAGGAGAAGGTTAGGCGAGCGAGAGTTTTCATCGCTGGAGTGGGGGCCTTGGGCTCTGTTGCCGCACTGAATTTGGCGATGATGGGCGTCGGGGAGCTCGTCTTAGTGGACTATGACACCGTTGAGGTGTCAAACCTTAACAGGCAGCTTCTTTACAGGGAAGGTGACGTGGGGCGTAATAAGGCAGAGGCAGCTAGAGAATTTCTTCTTGAAGTGAATCCAGAAGTAACTGTGAAAGTGTTTCCTAATAATATAACTGAGGTGCCGAGAGGAGAGTATGAGAGATGCAACGTGATAATTGACGGGCTGGATACCTTTGAGGCTAGGCGGTGGCTGAACTCACTGGCCGTAGATTTGAGGAAGCCTCTTGTCCACGGTGGAATTTACGGTTGGTGGGGGAACGTTCAAGTGGTTGTCCCATACGTTACACCCTGTCTCGAATGCCAACCATTGGTGTCGAAGGAAAGGCTGGCTCAGCCTTGTACTCCTGCAGGAGAGAGCAGGAAAACTGAAAGAGGAGGACCTGAGGAGGGAGCAACGCCTGCTGTTGTGACGGTTAGCTGCGTCATAGGCGGGTTGCAAGCCCAAGAGACAGCCAAAATAATATTAGGGCTGGAGCCATTTAACGGTTACCTTTTCTATGACGGGCTGAGCGGTGTGTTCACCGCAATCGAACTGAGGAGGAACCCCAAATGTGTGGTGTGCGGTGAGGAATACGCAGTGGAAGGTGTTGAGTACGCGTTAGACCCAAATGAAACCTTCGGAGAATTTAAGGAAAGGGTGAAGCTCACATTTGGTCTAGGCGACCCTGTAAGAATTGTTCATGCGGCAAGGCTCGTGGGTGACGGCGAAGTAATAGGGAACGTGGTGAAGGATGGAGGCCTGCTATTCGTGTACGATCAGACAAGAGCTAAGCCTGTCAAGATAAAGGTCAGGTTTTCTTAGGAGGCTTTACCCTCTTCTCCTCCCAGTAGCAGTGGACGCATAGGAAAGACGTTTCCTGGCAGTCGACGGGGAGAACTTTGGGGAACTCGTAGCCACACTTCGGGCACTTAACCTGCTTCAGCTTATAAGGCAACCTCCCACCGCCAGTACTCAACCGCTATCAGCAGAGCCACGCCGTCCCCCAGTCCTCTAGGAATATAAAGATTTAGAAGATTGAAGAAAATACACAAATAAATTATTGAAGAAAGGGCACATGTAGGAATTTGTCCTATCCGGATTGCTGCCGGCATGAAGCAACACAAACTAAAAATTAAGTTCGAATATTTCTTGGATAAACTTTTTGTAAAGACTGTGCACTCTCTTTGCTTTTTCTAAGGCTTCAGACGCATAATTTTTAAGGTATGCCGCATCTATTCCTTTCTCAAAACCGTTAGCCTGGTCCCCTTTGCTCAGCGAGCTCAGAAACAGTGTCCGCTTTTTAATGTAAGCTCCTTCCTGAACCATTGAGGAAGGCTACGGAATTCTTGGAGCTGAACAGGACGTCACTCACTTCATGCCCTTTTGGGAAATTTATTCCTGGAGAGAGCAAGACTACTTTAGCTGAGTGCTCAGCCGCCAGTTTCCTTCGCTCAATTATTCTCGGAGTTGGAAGGTTTTACTAAGTGCTTGGAGACGTGAAAGGTGGTTTACTACTCGAGGGCTTGGTTGTCTGCCTTGCATTTGGATCCCTTTAGTAGTTTGGATCCTTTTAGTAGAGTGTATATGGTTTTTCTCCCGATGAGTGAAAGGAAGCTGAGCATCACCGGCCGCTTGAATACTAGTTCAAGTTCCAGTATGAAGCTGACTGCTATAATGAGCATTGAGATGTAGTCGTATGAGAGGAAATAGCAGTACACGCTGAGGGGCATGTAGAAGGAGAGGAGGGTTGCCGTTATAGCCGTCAACCTCTTCTCGTTAACTCCCCCACTACGCTTAATGTACCAAGAGAAGGACGCAGACCCTAAGGTGGCCATGGAGAGAACGTAAAGGAGGGCTACCGTTTCAGGGAAGCCATTGTAGTTGTACATGTATGGAAGCCACCAAGCTGCTGACGTGACAAGTAGGATAGAGACGTCTGAGAGTAGTATACGTCGACTGGGGGATGGCTGGGGAAGCTCAAGGATTCCTGGTTCGTGTGGGCGGTGTAGCGATCCTCTGATTCGCTTAGCTACTGTGACTATTAGGGCCGCGATTAGGGATGCGGTGATGAGGGCTGCCTCTATCCTGGGCTTAAAGTTGAAGTGAAACTGGGAGGGCATGACGGTAAACGTGACGTGTATTGGGTTTCCAACGTAGAGCACTAACAGGTATGCCAAGACTAAAGTGTAGGCTCTCCTGTTTAGGAGCGGGCCCCTGTTCCTCGGAAAGAACCTGTCAACTATCAGGAAGGTCAGAGTCACCGTGTATACGGCGTGGAAGAATGTTAGGAAAGTTGCCCAGACCGTGTTGACCCCGAAGATTCGGCCGTACCCGGGCTTAAGCCACTCCGTCGCCGGGATATAGAACGTTAATGTCAGAATTCCTTCTTCTAAGAGGCCGAAGAGGATTCCTATGAGGAACAGGTCCCTGTATCCTAACTTGAAGCGGGAGTAGAGGTCTTCTACTATCAGGAGCTGGAGCACGTAGTACATGGATGTGATGAATATGTTAGATGGGTGGAGGAACTCGTGGGGGAAAGTTCCCATGGAGACGGCTTCAGCATTCCAGGTTCCCACGAGGACTAGGGCTAAGCAGCGTTTCCAAGAGACTTGCTTTTCGAAGCTCACTATCCCCCTCCTCCCGGTTAGTTGGAAGCCCGCAGCACGCTATACATTTTACATAAGAGGTTCGGGTAAATATATATAAGGATTATTTTTGGGGTAAAGTATACGGCAAGATGGAGGTTCAGTATTGGAGCCTGATGAAGCGTTTGCTAGAGTGAGAAGCCTAATAAAGCAGCATCACGCGTTTTTCCGGGAGTGTATACCGCTTATAGCTAGCGAAAACGTGGTGAGTCCTGCTGTGCGTGAGGCTTTGATATGTGACTTTGCCCACAGGTATGCTGAAGGGTGGCCGGGGGAGCGGGTCTACGCGGGCTGCCAATTCATAGATGAGGTCGAGCTGCTATGCATCGAGCTGGCGAAGAGGCTTTTCAGAGCGGAGTTCGTTGACGTCCGTCCTGTAAGTGGCGTGGTGGCTAATTTGGCCGTTTACACGGCATTCACGATGCCGGGAGACACTATGATGGCGCTCTCCATCCCCAA
>JAHAWR010000027.1:0-9884 GCA_018383835.1 Candidatus Jordarchaeia archaeon
GGCAGGAGGAATGGGCGTCCTTCTGCGCCGTCCATTTCTTGACGTGCATTTAGTGGAATATGCTGTTAGGATTCCGCCACAATGCAAGGTGGCTGTAAAGAACGGAGAATACGTTAGGAAGTATGTTTTGAGAAAGGTGGCTGAGCGCCTTCACGTCCCTAGATCCGCTGTTGAAAGGAGGAAATTAGCGCTGCAGTATGGTTCCGGAGTCGATAAGGCGCTGAGGAAGATCGCCCTTAGGAGAGGATTCACTAGGAAGAAGGCAAGGGAGGTAGGTTTTAAAGGGGGGCTTGAACACTTTTTAGAGGCGATAAAGCTAAAAGCCTCGCTTCAGCTCTATTAAGGGTAAAAGCTGGAGGATTACGAGTGACTCTAGGAAGTAATAGAGTTTCGATGATAAAATACGCAATAAGGGATCTCGTAAACTACGCTAAGAAGCTCGAAAATGAGGGGAGAAAAATAATATACTTAAACATAGGCGATCCAGCCCTTTTCTTTGAGACACCACTCCACATAAGGGAGGCACTTGCCAAGGCTGCGATGGAGGGAAAATCCTATTATGCTCCCTCAGAGGGCCTCCCGGAGCTTAGGGAGGCAATATGCAGAAAGGAGCAGGAGATTAACGGAGTAAGTGGATTAACACCTGATGACGTGGTTGTTACGGCGGGGGTTTCTGAGGGAATCCAGCTGGTTTTACTATCAGTGGCTGATGTCGGCGACGAAATACTGATTCCTGATCCATCCTATCCTCCGTATGTTTCTTATTCTTTCCTTAGCGGGATTAAACCAAGAACTTATAGGTGCTTGGAGGGGGATGGATGGAGGCCTGACGTCGACGACATAAGAAGTAAAATGGGGGAAAAAGTGAAAGCAATAGTTTTGATTAACCCGAATAATCCTTCAGGTGCTGTTTACTCGGAGAAAAAAGTGAAAGAAATTATAGATGTTGCTGGGGAGTATGGTATCCCGGTGATTTCAGACGAGATTTATGATCAAATAATTTATGATGGATGTTTCAGGAGTACTGCATCCCTCTCTGATGATGTGCCAGTAATAGGGCTTAATGGCCTCTCGAAAACACATCTTATCACTGGTTGGAGGCTGGGCTACGTCTACTTCTATGACCCGGAGGGGGTTCTCGGCGGTGTGAAGGAAGGAGTTAAGAAAATGGCGCGGATGAGGCTTTCAGTAAATACACCGGCTCAGGTGGCTGGAGTCGTAGCACTTAACGGCCCTAAGGAACATGTTAGAGAGCTGGTTTCATCGTTGAAGGAAAGGAGGGATTACTCGTTTAAGCGTTTAAGCGAGTTTCCAAACGTTTACTGTAATAAGCCGCAAGGGACATTTTACATATTTCCGAAAATTAATCTGGAAAAGTGGAGGAGTGACGAGGAATTCGTAGTAGAGTTACTTAAGAATAAGGGTGTGCTCATTGTAAGCGGTTCCGGTTTCGGAGAAGAAGGAAGAGGACATGTGAGGATAGTATTCTTGCCTCCTATAGAATTGCTGGAGGAGGCATTCGACAAGATAGAAGAATTTTTTTAGAGGGCAACTGATGGACTAAATTGGGGGGATTATGGGTTTAGATTATGATTGGTGGTTCCCTTGTCTCTCTCTTTGGAGGACCATAAACCTTTATTTTACACCCGTCCTCCTTGTTGGTGATCTCGACATGTAAGCCGTGAAGTTTTCCGATTTCTTCACCTCTCATCTGGCAGATCACGCATGGGAACTCTGGTGGAAGGTTTAGGATGGCTTTATATTTTTCCTTGAATTTTGATGCTATGCACTCTACACTGGATTCGAAGGTGTTTTCGGTTAGTTTTTCGACTTTAACACTTGCCCCCATGAGGCGACATTGAGAAATGAAAAGCTTAATTAGCTCTTTGAAGTCTGTTTCCTTAACTTTGCTCCAAGATTCTCTTATCAAGGAGCGGTAGTATCCCCAGAGCTCGTCAGCTCTTTTCTTAGCTTTCTCCGTGATGAATGACACCGCTATACCCCAGAGAAGCATGAGGCTAGAAACGGTTTTCTCCCATTTCTCCGGAAAAGGCATATCTTGTATGGTTAACTCCTTTACGGGCTCAACTTCCTCGCGGGGGGGAGCGGGTTCCTCTTTAACTGTCAGCTCACTGACTTTAAAGAAGTCTTGGACGGACTTACTAACAGTTCCTTTAGGCTCCTTTACTTCGGCTTCAGCTCTAGGAGCTGGAGGATGGGGTTCTTCTATCGTGCCTGCTGCTTCGTGCGGAGTAACCTCCGGTTGCTGGGGGGGAGGCTGTGGTGCTGCTTGCTCTTGTGGAGGCGCCGCCGTTATGGGCATCTGTCTAACCTTAGCTTCCCTAATGAGGTTGCTTAGAGCCCTCATTATGGCATAGTGGGAAGGAGGGGTGGCGAGGCTGCTGTAGATGATAGAGGTTAACACGTTTATGTCCAGTGTTCCGGTTTTTTTGACGGCTATAACCTCTCTTCCCCTAAATATGCAGACAGCCCAATCTCCCTCCACTTTGCCTATCTGAACAACATAAGAGGTTCCAGCGATCAACGACCTTCTACTCCAAGGTTCAAATTCAACCTCCACTTCGCCCGACATTCTTCAGCATCCTTCCATCACTTTTCAAAGGAAATTATGTTAAACCAGTTCAATAAATCTTTCTTCAAGCTGCTAGCCGGGGAAAATTGTGTTAAGCAAGCTTTTAACTGCATTGTCGAGTACGCTGGCTTTTACTTCACTTAAACGTACATGGTTTTTTTCCCCCAGAACAGGAATATCGTTTGTTCCTACGCTTATAAAGGCAGTTCTAACCCTGCTATCTTTTTTCAGCGTCTCAGCGGCCTTTACCACCTCATCAAGGTTTTCGTTAGGAACTATGAAGAGAACGAGGAATGGGACGTCTTCCTTCAAGTCTCCTAGCAGCTCTTCTACTTTATTTATTGCCTCAGGTAGTTTCCCCCTGCCCTTACACCCCGCCCTGCACATGTCGGATATGTGGGACGAGAGAACCTTTAACATGATGTTCTGTTTTTGAGGGGTTATTTCCAAGTAGGGGGAGACCCTTCGCCTCTCAAGTATAGAGAATATGTTTATTTCGTCTGAGCACGTTAGGAGGAAAACCTTGCTCAGACGGCTAACTTTAACCATTTTTACTAGAAGGTAAGATAAGGCAAAGGAGGAGGCAAGAGCGCGGCTAGCTTCCTTCCCGCAAAGCTCCTCGGTTCTCATGGAGAGTACGTACTTTAGCTCCTCAACCACAGCAGGTTCGATTGGGATAACCCCCTTCCCCATGTTCTCTGAAAGGTCTAGTACTAGGAATAAGTTGTAGGGTGTAAGGGCACCCTTGGAGACGACTGTTATTTTTGTTTCGCCTTTCTTAACTACTCCAGCCGTTAAGAATGAGGGATCTAGCTTTGCAACAGTCACAGTGTAGGGCATGTCTTCGCCTATTAGAAGCACCAGCCGGGAGTCTTGCCCTACTATGATGTCGTCCAGCACATTCTCTATCACCTTTTCTGCCTCTGGCAGCTTTTCTTCATCATCAAGTAGCAAGGTTACTTCCCTGAGGGTGGGTACATCGCCTTCAAACTTTTCAATCTGGAGAGTGTCGCCATCGAAAACATACCAAGTGTTTATTATTCTTTCGTCAACCCAGAGTTCGCCCCCCGGAACTTCCTCTCCTAGCTTTATGGGGACAATGTACCAATCTCCAGTTAGAGTGGTTCTAGCAAGCACTAGGTCGCCATCCTTTAAGCCAAGTAAATGCATGTCTTCTTTATTCATTAGTGCAAACTTACCATTGAGGTTAAATGTGTGAACGGTGAGGGCATTAATATCGTCGTAACTTATCATGCCCTTTTCCTTATAGTGCTCAACAAACCACTTCAACCATTTTTCCACATCCTCGCCAGAGGACAGTTTGGATGCATTGGAGATAGCCGCCTGTATCTCTGGTTGCCTGAGCACATCCTCCGTGAACCTGTTCCTCGATCTCCTAACAATATCCTGCCTCAGTAGGAGTAGGGTTAATGTGTCGCTGCCTTCTTCTGAGAGGAGAAGCATGCCTCCAAACTTTTCCCCTTTAACAGAGGAAAGAACGAGAAAACATTTATTTGGGTCTACACGTTCATCGCTTAAGCTCGCTAAATAATCGCATGTAGCTAATGATATAGAATTTCTCCTCATCACGTGAAGTATGATGCTCCTGAGGGAGGAGAGAAGCAGCTTAGCGGCCGCCCCGTTGGCGACGACACATTTTTCATCACTTTCCACGTCTCCTTTCCGCTGCGCTTTCAGAGGGAGAAAGGATACCGCGTTTAGACCCATAATCCATCTTAGCGCTCTTAATCCTCCAGGGAGGTCTTCGCTAAGAAGAAAAGTGAGAAGGTTTGTGACGTCACGTGTACTTGAGTAAGGGAAGCCTGTTCCAAAGATTAAATGCTTAAACCACTCCTTGTCAAGTTCGCAAAGACCGTAGACCAGCTGCTTCAGAACAGTTAATTGTAGAGAGGAAACACACAGGAAGACGTTTTTGACGCCCATTAAGCCATAAAGGTCGAACCTTATTTTTTCCCTCAGGTACGGGACAAGGATAAGTGGGTTCTCTAGTCTTCCGCCAACTTCGTTTTGCTCAATGAACTTCTCCAGCAAGTCCAATTCGCGTCTACTGAAAACTTCAACGATCAGCGGCATTCTAAAGTAGGATAGGTCGGAATAAAGCGTTGCAAACCACGATGCGTTATCGAACTTGGTTCTTACCCCCCGATACCCTTCTGAGGCGATGCCCAGTACGTCAGGCACCTCTTCCGGGAGAATGTATCTGAAGGGGGACGTGTTAAATGCACTTGAACCCTGAAGCCACCTTAGCACTAGGGTATTATTCCGGGAAACTTCTTGAGTTACAAACTCTACACTTCCCCCGCTACTAGCTATCTTTGTCACGAATGGGGATATGAGAAACTCGTCGACAAAACTACTAAGCTCCCTGAAGTGTACTTCCTTAAAGTCGAGGAGGGTGCTGGAGTTAAACCTAGTGATCCGGTGTTTGAGGGATGCGCCTCCGAGAAGGAGCTCGCCTTCCAGCTCTTTTATAAATCCATGTAGACTGCTTAAATTGTAGTTTTTACTAACTGTTCCAGAGCCTACTCCAATTTGAGCGTCGACGTCTACAATGTAGACTTCTTCCTCGCGGCCTCCAGAATTCACAAGAAGCAATTTTTCTTCCCTCGTCTAACGAGCAGATAGGGAGTTCCCTGATAAAAATGTTACACTTTATACCTTTAATTTTTACCTTCAAGTTCCTTTTGAGGACAAACTTGTGGCTTTTAACAGAAAATGGAAACATTCTTAAACTTCTATAAGCCTCCGTATGAATAAGGATTTCCGGGTGGATGAGAGGGAGGAGTTAAGGTGCTGCCACTTCAAGTGGATGTAACATCCATAATTGCTGCCTTAATAGTCATAGTCCTTTTCGTACTAATCATTCTTATAAGTGGGCTAAGAGTATTGCGGGAGTATGAGAGAGGAGTTATTTTCAGGCTGGGGAAAGTTCTTCCAAAGGAGAAGGGGCCGGGAATCATCTTCATAATCCCTTTCATTGATAGGATGGTGAAGGTGGATCTGAGAGAAGACTATTTTGATGTTCCACATCAAAGATGCATCACGAAGGATAACGCGCCAGTAGACATAGATGCCATAATATACCACAAAGTGATTTCTCCAATTGACTCGGTTATTAAGGTTGCAAACTGGAGGCTCGCAGCGGTTGGGATAGCCCAAACAACCCTTCGTTCGGTTGTAGGGGACATAAACCTAGACCAAGTTCTTGCCGAGAGGGAAAAAATAAACACCGTCCTTCAAGAGAAACTTGACGAGGTTACTGCGAGGTGGGGGGTCAAGGTTACAGGGGTTGAAATAAGGGAGATTCTGCCTCCGACATCAGTGCTGGATGCGATGATACGGCAAATGGAGGCGGAACGGATTAGGAGGGCTATAGTGACCGAGGCGAACGGAAAGAGGGAGTCGGCTATTCTTATTGCTGAAGGAGAGAAACAGGCGATGATCACGAAAGCAGAAGCTAAACGGAGGGCTCTAAGTATAAGAGCTGAGGGGAGCAAGCAAGCCATGATCCTCCGAGCTGAGGGATACGCTCAAGCATTAGAGAGGATCGTATCAGTGGCTAAGACCGTGGACGAAAAAACGATGGCGCTTCAGTATATTGAAACCCTTAACAAGATAGGCGACAAAAATGCCAGAAAGTATGTGATACCCAGTGAGGCGCTTGAGGCCCTAAAGCAAATAGGACGGGGAATACCTAGAGCAACAAACCCCGGAAAGCAAGAGGATAGTGCAAAGTAAGGTTTATATATTTTTCATTGCCCACTTCTTGCATATTTCAACACCTTTAACTGCTGTCTCCGCATAAGCATCTGCCCCTAGTTCCTTTGCCATCTCATGTGTGAGAGCGGCTCCACCCACGATTACTTTGACTCTTCTCCTTAAGCTTGCTTTTTCGAGCATTTTAATGATGTCGCGTATTCCCGAAGCAGTGCTTGTCAGAAGAGCGGATATGCCAACTATCTCGGCGTTATTCTCCCTAACCGCTTCAACGAATTTTTCCGGAGGAACGTCTACTCCCAAATCAACGACCCTAAAACCTGCGGCCATCAGAAGAGTGGCGAAGATGTTTTTACCTATGTCATGCAAGTCGTTCATGACTGTCCCAATAACCACGACGCTTTCAGTTTCCCTCCCTGACCCCCTCTTCAAATATGGCTCAAGGATCTTCATCCCTCTTTTGAATATTTCCCCGCTGAAAATCAGCTCGCTTAAGAAATATTCTTGCGCCTCGTATTTCCTTCCCACTTCCTCCATGCCCTTCGCCATGGAATTTAAAATTTCAAGAGCAGATAAGCCGCATTCCAGACACTTGTTAATAAGTTCCTCAAGTTCTCCGCCATTGAGCAAAACTATGCAACGCTCTACTTCCTCGAGAAGCTGGCCCTTGGGAAGAGCAGACACCCCAGCACACCTCTCTAAGAAAGTAAGAATGGGAGCAATGAAACATTGGGGATGGGGCATATTAGCTTGTCGCACTTAACGCTATGAACCAGCAAATGCGGGGGAAAGGAAGGCAGGAAAAAGAAAAGGATTTTTTATTTATCCTTCTTCCGCGAGGAACTCGAGCATTTGCCTTCGAAGCTCCTCTCTTTCCTCTTCGTCTTGCTTGAATGACATAGTGAGCTCCTTCTCAACGACCGCAGTCTTATCCTTCGTGGTGTGGGGGATTTTCACGACTAACTTGTACTTTTTCTCGTCTGAAACAGGTGTCTCGTAGCCGCACTTTTTACAAACTAGGACAGTTTTTCCATCCTTCTTCTTCGGCACCATTAATGCTCCATCTTTAGGACAGAACATCTAACCCAATCAACTCCTTTTTCTTTTTAGTCTCTTACTCACATTTTAGGGGCCGGGAAATATTTCTATAAGACTATTGAGAATAGTCATGATTGTAATTTAAAGCTTTCTGAAATGCCATAATATGCAACATGTATATCCACAACTTTGGTTATATGAACATAAATAAAAACATAACGGCTTAAGATACTGGGATACCGTATTTTTCAGCTATTTCGAGAAATGCTTGAGCTGCCACCTTAACGTTTTCCCAGCTCTGGCCGTAAGTTGATAGTTTCCAAGACTTTGAAAGACCTGGCTGAACGCCCACAACTCCCCTAGCCTTTAACTCGTCATAGAGGAAGAAGCCCTTCCTAGGGTGATTTTGGGCAACATTGAAGAACGATTGGCTTTCAAAGTGAAGGAGGTCGTGATTGTGAGGGTTCTGCCCGAGCTGAATGACACCTTCAATCCTCGTCAGCTGGCTTGAAAAGTAACGGGCTTTTTCAACCTCTTCACTCCACCGTTCCACTCTCTCAACCACATAGGGAAATGCCGCCATCACACCCACAACAACGCAGCCGGGCAGTGTGCATCCCAGAAGTTCCACTTCCTTGTTCGGAAATTCTCTGCCACTCCACTCACCTCTTATCATCGACCTTCTAAATATCTGTTCAGCGTATTCTTCGTTGGCGGCGAGAATTCCTGAGGGAGCGGGGGAAGCGAACGACTTGTGAAGTGAAGCAGTCACCACGTCAGCTCCCAGTTTTCGCCCAGAAACAGGCATCCTGCCAATAGTGTACGCGCAGTTTAACACAAATGGCACATCATATTCGTGGGATATCTTCGCAACAGCCTCGGCGTCCGCAAGGTTACCGTACGAGTAGTCGACGTGCGTGAGAAAGACCAGCGCAGGTGGTTTTCCCATAGTGCGCTTGACTTCCTCTATTTTTTCAGCGTAAAACTCAGGTGATACCTCGAAATATGGAAAGCCGCTGTTTGGTACCTCAACTACTTTCAGTCCCACTCTCTCGGCGGCTAGATATGTTGAGTAGTGTGCTAAAGAATCTATGATTATGTAGTCTCCTGGGCTTGCCAAGCTGTGGAAAGCAGCAAACTGGGCTTGCCTGCACCCTGGTAGAAGCCTTACCTCGTCCATTTCAATGAATTCAGCTAGGTCTGCGTGGAAATCACGCAGGGGGGGTGATTCAATCTCGTCAAGTCGACCTTTAATGCAATAGTCACATGTGCTATATCCATCTATGAAGTTTAGCACCGCCTTAACGACCTCAGGATAATTTCCAGCACGTCCCCCACTTTGAATGGGGTGAAGATTTATCGCCTCTACCTCGGTGCTTCTTGTAAGGTTGCGGTACTTTGAAAGGTGATCGGGTTTGAGCGGCACGTTCATCATTCCCCCTTAAAGAAGCGCGATAGCGCGTCTACGCAGGGATCCTCGAGGTTGCTCAGGTAAGCGATCTTAACATTGACCCCAAATTTTTCGGATATTACGCTGGCACGCTTAGCTATCAGCTCATCGACCCTGCCGCTTTTCTCTAGAATCAAAAGAACCGTACGTATTCCCCTAACTTTTCTTTCAAGCTCTCTCCAAAAGGACTGCAAACGTGCTTCAACCCCCCTTACAGCCTCCTCGGGGAGGCGGGGGCTCAGCTCTTTAGCGTCTTCAGCACTTAATGGCCCCCCGATGGCGATCACTCTTTCACGTGGAACTCCGGCTCCCACGAGGCGCCTCATGAAAGAAGGTGAAACGACGAGAAGTAGTGTTTCGCTGGGATTTAATCCTGAAAGAACATTGTTAAGCTCATTTTTGCGTAGGCTAAACCCAATGATAGATAAAAGATCGGAAAGAGACCGTTGTGCCAGCAGAAGTTTCTCGACGAATTCTTCTTCCTCTCTCCCCCTTAAGACAAGACGAGGAGCAGATGCACGGATGATAGACCAAACCGTTAAAAGGGCATTAATAGCAGAAGAAATCTTTCTAACATCATCCGAAGAAAGGGAAAAAGGCATTCCTATCATCCCGTATAGTTGGAGAAGGAATGGAGCCGGGGCAGGGAGTTCCACCCCCATTAAGGGCTTTGAACCCCGGTATAGCGGATGACTACGCTATGACTGCAGTCCGCTGCTTAGCGCCTCACTGGAGGACTCACCGTTCCCGGCACTTAAGATTTAATCGAATCGGAGAACGTGCTCTCGGCCACCCCGGCCCTCAACAACCCAAATGGGAGAGAAGCTTTTAAACGTTACGTAAGAAAACGCACCCCCACTTTTTGAAAACGTAAAGCATAGTTTGCTTACTTAGTTCCCAGTCCGCCAGCACCTCACTAAACAAGAAAAAGAGGCCCTTACACTACAAGCTTTCGAGACATGGATTTTTCGAGGATACTGGAGAGTAGGTCTCTTCAACTGTACTATTTGATGGTTTAAGGAGAAGATATTGAGAACATTTTTCTTTGAAACAGAATAAATTATT
>JAHAWR010000027.1:9902-10128 GCA_018383835.1 Candidatus Jordarchaeia archaeon
TTTTTTTTTCCAAAAAGTAAATAAGTATATTTGTGGAATATTTATTTTGCAATAAAGCCTTTTCTAAGAAGGTGGTTTGATGGGTGAGGAAGCCCCACCATCCCTTGAAGAGGTAAAGAAAACAAAGGAGATCCTAGAGAAGCTTCATGAGGAGAGGAAAAAGGAGGAGCAAGAGACGCTGGCAAAGACGAAGGAGGAACGCGCTAAAATGATGCAGGAGGCAGCC
>JAHAWR010000027.1:10145-15649 GCA_018383835.1 Candidatus Jordarchaeia archaeon
CGTGGAGGAAAAGGCAAAGAAAGCGCCCCCAAGCGCATAAGGATAATAAAGTTGACCGGTGCACCAACCCCCCACCTTTTATTTATCTAAAGAAGAGTTATTAGGTTTCATGTGAAATAATAGTGTTGAAAAGGTGCCTGGTGGGGGTTCTGTTGAAAAGGGGCGAAATGCTCAGGCAGTGGCTTGACAAGTGGTATGGTCCTACTACGGGTGTAGTTAGTGGATATCTCTTCATTGAACTTTCAGTTATAAGTGAAACAGCTGAGGCACTTAAGAGCGGAGAAGACATAACACGGTTCCTTAGGCTTTCTAGGGGTGACGTGTTAAACCCCAAAGTGGCGGAGGCAACACAGAAATTTCTGAGGATGTTTTCCAACGATGTTTTTCTCTCACCCCTTCTCCGAGGGGACTTGATAGCCGTTGTAGTTGTAGAGTTAAATGACAGTAGGATCTGCGTGGTCGGGTACGGAAAAGAGAAGTGGCTCTGTATCTTTAAGACACGTGAGAGAGAGGCGAAGATGATAGTTACAAACATTCTTTCACTACTTGGCTTCAGCGAGAGGACGTATAAGCTTAGTGGGACAAGAATACTAGTGGAGGGGTTAGATTGCTGGGTTAGGAAGCTTTTTGAGGGCAACGACCTCGAGTACGTGTGGGTGCGTGACTCGTTTGAAATGGGGGGGCCTTTACCAAAGGACTTAAATTTGATAATTAGAGCGGTGCAAAATCTTTTTGAAAGCCCGTTTTTCGCGTCTTCGCTGCTACTTTTCCTAGATCAGAAGAGCGGAAGAGGAATTTGGTGCCTAAGGTACCACAATGAGGTCTCATGCGTTTTTTCGGGATTAGGAGGGGAGCCATATAACAGAGAGGTGTCAGAGGCTATAGCTGAAGTTTACGACTGCTATGTAAGCGGGTTAGCTAAGCTTGAGCCCAAGGAGGAAGAAGTCACTCCAGCAGGGGAGGGAAGTGTAGAGGCTGAGGAGGCTGAAGTGGTAAAGGAGAACGAGAAGAGAACTACGGAGATAGTTACGCCAGTCTTACAGCTGAATCTTTCAGAAATTAAAGGGGCGTTGTATGACGTTAGGGAGAGGCTCGCCGCCCTTGAAGGGAGAGTGAATGTTATTGAGGGGAAACTGTCCTCTCTTTTGACTGCTTGTGAAGCAGGAGGTTTAGCTGAAAAAGTTGATGAAAAGTTAAGGCTGATAGATGAAGCTACGGCGAGAATTAGGGACTTCATAAGTGAGTTCTCGGAGAAGTTGCAGGAATTAAGGAGGCATAAAAACGACCTTTTGAGGTCAATTGAAGACCTTTCAAGGTAGGCGAAAGTATGAAAAGAGAGGCCAGTATTTTTGAGAAAGGCGACTCAGTTGCAACGTCACTTCTCTCCATCCTGGATGAAATGGAGCGGCTTGTTTCGCAGGCTGTTGAGTTAGCAACGGAATACTCGCGTCTTTATGCCCTTTTACATTCAGTAGTCGATAAGACCTTTATTAGGAAAATTGAAAGAATGAAGGAGGAGGGTAGACTCTCTGTTCCGAGAGAAGGTGAAAAGTTCATCCCGCTGATGCTCGTATCAACGCAAGAAGAGAAAGACGCACACTTATCGAGCTTTGTAAAACAAGTTTTTGAGAAGAAAAGGGTGGAGGGAAACCCATTCTACTACCTTCTCTTTCCAGAGGCGGAAGGGGATTTAGAGTCAGGGGAGAAAATAGTGAGAATAATATCTTCTCTACTATTTGGGGTGAACGAACTAAACGCCGTTGTCATTCTTCTTCGTTCATTTAAGGCAATGCCCGCAGGAGGCGGCGCGGTAGTTATAAACGACCTCACAACCCTTGACAGGCACAATGTTGTTAACTCACTGTTAAGCTCCAGCATAAGCGTAATCTTTGATAACGAAACTTTTGGAGGAGGGCCCATAGCATATTGCATACACGTTTTCGCTAAGAGTAGAAGGCAGCTCTCGTTTCTAGACGTGAGCGTGCCTGAAAATATGATTGATAACGTGCTTAACAGCCTTGTCTCCGCGGTGAAAAATGCGCTGGAAAGGGTGGGTGATCAAGGTTGAGCTTTCCAAACTTTAAGTTACCTTTCACGCACGGTATAGAGTCGGAGATTCAAATAGTGAATCTGAAGGGCCGCTGGATTGACGGGGAAAAAATGGTTAGTA
Organism: Candidatus Jordarchaeia archaeon; assembly: GCA_018383835.1. Taxonomy (GTDB): domain Archaea; phylum Asgardarchaeota; class Jordiarchaeia; order Jordiarchaeales; family Freyrarchaeaceae; genus DTBI01. The sequence continues at coordinate 12,316 of JAHAWR010000027.1, forward strand.
TAATGGGCAAGATAGTTCATGATGTGGCAGACGGACTCAAAGCTGTACTCAAAGACCCTCAGGATGAACTTGTAAAGAAGATAAGTAAAAAGACTTCAAACATAAGGGTTGCACTCGTTGAGAGAAGAGGAGACACACTTGTCATAACGTATGCTCTTCCTGATGGAAAAAAGATAGATGTAGAGTTGCTTGGTCGAGACCCCCATATAGGAACTATAACTTGGATTCTGGAGGCTGCCACACCTCCATGCGATAGCCTCGAGGAGCTCGCATGGTGGCTCCACACGATCCTCAAGCTTTCACATGATTCCCTCCCCGCGGGAGTCAAGCTCATAACAACTGGACTAAACCCCTTGATGGAATACCAGCAAGGGTTAAGCTTCGGCGACCATCACCATATGGGTATTCCTGACCCGAAACTCCGGCTTGCCGTTTATAATCTCATCCGCGCATTTATACCTCACCTAGTAGCCCTCTCAGTCAACTCTCCCTTCGTTAATGGGCGGCCAACGGACGCCGTCATGCTAAAGGATGGAAAGCTTCAGGCTCCAGGATGCGTTAGAAGCATTAGGCTGCAACTTAACGTCCGGCAGCTCGGTCCAGACGACCCGCAACACTACATTCCCTACCTCAAATCTCTTGATGAGGAGTTCTTCGAGAAAACGATTGGTCGCACACCTGCCAGAATGTGTGACATGTATCCATTCACGAAGTATGGCACCGTTGAGGTAAGGTTCTTTGACTGCCAGATAAGCATAATACGAAAAGTAGCTCTTGCAGCCCTTCTTCAAGCGTTAGCTCTCAAGGCCAAGAAGCTCCTTGAAACAGGAGAAGAAATACCCGAAGTAGACTCGGAGACGCTAATTAAAAATAGAAGGTCGGCGGTCAGGTGGGGGTTAACGGGTGCTTTCTATAAACCAAAGGACATCGAGCTGTTTGCTAAAAAACATCCCGACTTTGCACGCATGTACTTTTTTGACTACAGGTCTGGTGGCAAGGAACCTGTAAAGCGGCTGGTGGACGCAGTCAAGAACATGTTCTTCTTCTTAAGGGAGGAGTTGGAGGAGCTAGGAGTATTGAAGTCGGAGTATCTAAGCCCAATTCTAGTAAGTGTTTATGGTGATATGGCGGGAAGGATTGCTGCCCCGATGACTACTGCCGACTACCAGCTCGAGAAGTTTTTCGAGTTGGGAGAGGACATCGAAAGTCTATCAAGGGAGCTACAGATAATCGCCGATCAGACGTGCAATAATATTTGGAGCGACCCGCTGTCTGGCACGCCAAACCTACAGGAGCTCATCATGGTGCCTGTATCCCTCGAAGTATCCTTAGAGACGCCTGTGGTATTTGAGGGGCAAACAGTAACTTGCCGGGTGTTCGTTGAAAACAAGGGGGACGAGATAGTAAGAGACCTCACCCTACGATGCCTAGTGGTAAATCAGAGTGGTGAAGAGGTACTTGAAGAGGAGTTTGCATTGGATTCGCTGGAGCCCGGCGAGAAGAGGTTTGGTGAAGTGGAGTTTGAAGCAGAGGCGGGAATTTCACAGTATACTTTAAGTGCCGAGCTTATAGTTTCCTCTGAGCTTGTTGCGGTAGATAAACTGGCAATACCCGTCTACAGAGTTAACTGCAAATCAGACCTAATAGCGCATGTTGACGGAGTAATAGTTACTGGAGAAACGGAAATACCGTTCATAGTTGCCGTCGAGAACGCCACACCACAGGACATGTACTTAACGCTCAGAGTGGCCGTTGTAGATAAGGATCAGGGTCGTGAACTTGACTACGTAACGAGCGAGGTTAAGCCATGGGGAGTATACCTTAAGCCCATAAGGGCACGTGACCAAGTGCTTTTTGTCGCCATGTCGGAGGAAACAGCGAAGCTAGACTGGGCGAAAGCCGTGCTGGAAGGACAAACCGAGGGAAGCTGGATCGAAATAGAGCCACTCATTCTGAAGCCTTGGCTCTACAGTTCATGGATCAGCCCAAGGTGCTCTATAAAAGCGCAGCTCATAGACTCTAGCGGGAGGGTGATCTCTGAAAGCTGGTCAAGGGACTTCAGAGTTTTCTTCCAAGGGGCAATGGTCTCCGTCGAAGTCGGACGAATTCCGAAGCAAACGTATAACATAGGGGAAACCCTAGAGACGACAGTAATTGTCGACGCGAGTGAGCTCCTCTCCCCAACACCAGTCAACGTCACTGTGAAGGCGAAGTCCACGACTAGTGAAACTGAAAAAAAGATTCTTGACGTGTCGGTCAAACCCGGGCTATCGACTAGTATACCCGTCAAGTGGACTATCCCAAGCGACGTTCTAAGAGGTGTAAAGGACGAGGACATCTTGTATCTATCTGTGGAAATTTTCCACGATGGCGAACTCATAAACCTCGTTGAGACGGCTGCAAAGTTTAAGGTGGTTAGAGGGCCGGAGGTAAGCCTAAAGATTACATCGATGCCCGATATTGTCACGTCGGAATCGACCCTTACAGGGAAAGTTGCAATAAGGGGGCTTAGTAGCGCCCTAATCCCGTGTGACCTCGCAATAGAGAAGGTGTCCCAGGGAGGAGTAGAAAGGGCGGCTGTAATACCATTAAACGAACCGATAATAGACTCGCTAGTCGACATTCCTCCTCTAACCGTCCCAAGTGACGCGGATAAATTCATGGTCAGAGCAGTCCTCACAAAAAATGGGCAGAATCTGGCAGAGGATAGCTTAAACGTTAATGTAGTAAGTTTAAGGGAGGCGGTAAGAGTTTTCATACGTGAAATACCGGAGGTCATAGCACCTGGAACACTTTACGATGTAATAGTCCAGCTTGAAAACAACATAAACACCCAAATAACATTCGACTTTGCATATGCAGAATCGGTGGATAACGCCATAATTCTGCAAGACGTGATACCGGTCAAAATAGAGGCGAGGGACAAAGTTCTCGTCAAAATACCGGTGAAAGCACCTCTGTTCACAGTGGACAAAGAGTGCAGATTGAGGTTCGAAATCAAGAAAGGAAGAGAGACAGGCTGGGTTAATGAGAAGCGCATGAAAGTTGAGGCTGTAAGGCCGGTAATGAGAGTGGCTTACATAAGCACACCACCTCTTTCAGAATACATTCAGGTCGAAAATGAACTTGAACTGAGATTATCGCCATCCATTCAAAGCTTCGCCGACTACACTCTCCCAGTCAGAGCGGTTTTCGCCATATTCGAGAAGAAAACTAAGAAGGTTATTATGCGAAAAACAGCCGAAATTACACTCACAAAGGGAAGAATAGAAAAAATGACACATGAGCCACTAATATGGAAGATTCCGAGACCCGAGAAACCTGAGTCCTACTA
>JAHAWR010000159.1 GCA_018383835.1 Candidatus Jordarchaeia archaeon
TCTTGGTGGAACAGCAGGATCTGTGCACGGACTCAACGTAGAGTACTTCGTCTTCGACAAGGAGGAGATGAACATAGACGTTGAGGCCTCGGCGGAGAAGATAGTTGAAATTAAACCCAAGCTACTCCTCTTCGGGGCATCGGTTTTCCTCTTCCCCCACCCCGTTAGGGAGCTCTCCAAGGTGGCGAGGGATGTAGAGGCTTACGTCGCCTACGATGCCGCTCACGTGGCGGGGCTCATAGCGGCAGGGTACTTCCAAGACCCGTTAAGGGAGGGGGCAGACGTGATGTCGATGAGCACCCACAAAACGCTCCCCGGACCCCAGCACGGGCTCGTAGCCTCCAAGGAGGAGCATGCAGAGGCGATCAAGAGAGCTATCTTTCCTGGTTTAACGAGCAACCATCACCTTCACAACGTCGCGGCCTTAGCAATAGCTCTGGCTGAGTTCATGAAATATGGGAGGGAGTATGCTGGGCAGATCATAAGGAACTCGAAGGCACTGGCTAAGGCGCTCCACGATGGAGGTTTCGACGTGGTGGGGAAGCACAAGGGCTTCACAGAGTCGCACACGTTAGTGGTGGATGTCAGCGGCTTCAAGGACTCGGTCGGCTTAGGGGGAGACATAGAGAAGCTGCTCGAGAAGGCAGGGATAATCGTAAACAGGAATCTTCTCCCGTGGGACTCGAGTGAGGGACGAAGCTACATTAACCCTGGCGGGATAAGGCTGGGAACGAGTGAGGTGACTAGGATAGGCATGAAGGAGAAGGAGATGAAGCAGATAGCAGACTTCATGGTGAGGGTTGTGATTGATGGGGAAAGCCCTGAGAAGGTGAGGAGGGAGGTTGCCGAGTTCAGGAGGGATTACCAGAAGGTGCACTACTGCTTCGACTCGGTTACTGAGGCATATGAATACATTGAGATACCATGATGAGGGCTACGTGTTTTTCCTTCTTTTGAGTGAAGCTTCTATAAATGCCTTGTAGACCGGGCTGGGTTTGTCCGGTCTACTCTTAAACTCTGGGTGGAATTGTACGCCGACGAGCCAGCCCTCCTCGAGCTCCACCGCATTTATTATTCTTCCCGTAGCGTCGTATGCTGAGACTCTCAGTCCGGCATCCTCAGCTTTTCTGGCGTACTCCGGCATTATGTGGTACCTGTGCCTGAAGCGTTCAACGACGACGTCCTGCTTGTAAGCCTCCCAGAGCTTGCTCCCCCTAACTACGTGAACCTCGTGTCCGCCTAGGCGCATTGTTCCACCTTTATCGCTAACGTTTTTCTGCTCGGGCAAGAGGTTCACTACAGGGTGGGGTGTGTCAGGGTCGACTTCAGAGCTGTTGGCGTCCTTCAGCCCTAGGACGACTCTGCAGAAGGCTATGAAGAGTATTTGTCCCCCGAAGCATACTCCAAGGTAGGGTATGTTTCTCTCTATGGCGTACTCTGCTGCAAGGATCATTCCTTCTACTCCTCTGACTCCGAATCCCGGAGTTAGAAGGATGCCGTCGAATGAGTCAAGAATCTCAACTCTTCCAGGGTCTTCCTCGAAGGATGTGGTGTCTATCCATTCTATTTGGGGCTTTGCTCCGAACACTGCTGCAGCGTGCTTTATTGCCTCGTTGATACTTATGTAGCTGTCCACTATTTGCGTGTATTTTCCAGGCATGGCTATTCTAACAGTGCTTGTCGCGTTCTCGTAGAGGGATACAAGTTTCCTCCACCCTTCTAGGTCAGGTGCTCTTGGGGGGAGAGACAGAATGTTGCAGAGGTAGTCTCCTAGCCCCTGCTCCTCGAAGAGGAGGGGAAGCTTGTACACGACGTCCAGGTCTGGGTTTGATATAACTGCTTCGGGTGGCACGTTGCAGTAGAGGCTGAGCTTCTTCTTGATGTCGTCCGAGAGGGGCTCCTCGGATCTGCACACTATGATGTCTGGTTGAAGTCCCATTCCCTGGAGCGTCCTGACGCTGTGCTGGGTGGGCTTCGACTTCTGCTGCTGGACGGTTTCGAGGAATGGAACATATGTTACGTGGACTAGGGCGGTTTCGCCCTTCTTCTCCTCCAGCCTAAACTGCCTTATAGCCTCCAAGTAGGGCATTGCCTCTATGTCGCCAACCGTCCCCCCAATCTCTATGAGGAGGACGTCGGGCTTCTTCCTCTCGGCTACTGCTCTTATCCGCCTTTTGATTTCGTCTGTTATATGGGGAATTATCTGAATAGTCTTGCCGAGGAATTCACCGCGCCTTTCTTGGAGTATTACCGTCAAGTAGACTTGGCCGGACGTTATGTTCTGCTCCGGTGAAATTATTTTGCCGAGGAAACGCTCGTAGGTGCCGAAGTCTTGGTCTATTTCTGAGATTGTGAGCTTGAAGCCCTCGACTGGCTTAAACTCCCAAACCTCCTCCGTTATGTAAACTTCACCGTGCTCCACCGGGTTAAGGGTGCCCGGGTCAACGTTGAGGTAGGGGTCTATCTTGATCACGTCGACATCGTAGTTCCTAAACTGAAAGAGCTTGCCTATGGATGCCGTCGTAACACCCTTCCCTATACCAGACATCACTCCCCCAGTAACCATAATGTATTTCGTCATTAAACCACCATCCCGTAGGGAAAGGACTAAAACAAGGGGGAACCCCTCCACCCACCCTTTAAATCTGTCGCTACTCTCTCTTAAACCCTTTCATTCATGGAGAAGCATCGGATGAAGCTCAGAACCATTTTTAAGCCGTATCCAACAGTTTCTGAGAAGAAAGGTTTAAATAGTTGTAAGTATAGATAAGTTACTGATGAGTGAAAGACTTACACGCTTAAAGAAGCTAAGAAGCTCCTTGGAGTCACCACATGAACGATCCAACAATGAAATAGACAAAAAAATAAGATGTATTATCCAACAATGAAATAGACAAAAAAATAAGATGTATTAGAACTATTGGGGTTGCCGACGATCTGACAAC
>JAHAWR010000167.1 GCA_018383835.1 Candidatus Jordarchaeia archaeon
TAGACGTCGTCAGGCAGATACATAGGGAGCTTTTCAATCTCGACATTCCCGAGAGGTGGAAGGCTCAGCTAGCGGATACCGTGGGGGAGATAGACTTCAGGATGAGTGAGGGGGCGGACGAAGAGATACAGCTCAGCGCTCTTCTTGCGAAGTTCGCTTATGTTGGCTCGCAGATGGGTGGGTGAAAGCCGTGTCGAGGGTACTTTGGGCGGAGAAGTATGCTCCGAGAAGAGTAAGCGAGGTTGTCGAGAACAGGAAGGCTGCTGAAAGGGTTGTCGAGTTCATCCTAAACTGGCACCCGGAACAGAGGCCTAAGGCACTTCTTCTCTGGGGACCTGCAGGTGTTGGCAAAACTGCGTCTGTTTATGCTGCAGCCAACGAGCTGGGGTACGACTTGATAGAGGTGAACGCGAGCGATAAGAGAAGCCTAGAGGATATTCAGAGGACGGTGGGGGCTGCCTCCTCCCTTTCATCTATCGTCAAGGGGGGTAGGAGGGTTATTTTGGTCGACGAGGTTGACGGGATAAGTGGAAGTGAGGATAGAGGCGGCATAGGCGGTCTCGTGGAGATCCTGAAAAAGACTGTTTATCCCGTTATTCTCGTTGCTAACGATGCCTGGGATCCCAAACTTGCTCCAATAAGGAATTACTGTGAGCTCGTAAGGTACAATAGGATTAGGTCGAATGTGATAGCCAACCATCTAGCCAAGATATGTGAGAGGGAAAGAGTGGAGGCCGACCCGTTAGCACTCAAAAAAATAGCTGAGAACGCTAGAGGCGACCTGAGGGCTGCCATAAATGACCTTCAAGCGGTAGCTGAGGGAAAGAAAGCGATAACTGTAGAGGACTTGAACGTCCTCTCGTTAAGGGACCAGGAGAGGGGCGCGTTCGACACACTTAAAGCCATATTTTATGGTAAGAGCGCGCAGGGTATGGTTATAGCGGTGTCGTCATCAGATGTGGATTACGAGCTGCTAATGCAGTGGATGTGCGAGAATGCGTGGCAGCACATGTCGCATCCCAAGGAGCTTGCGAACGCTTACGATGCACTCTCTAGGGCGGATATGTTTCTTGGAAGGATAAAGAGGAGGCAACACTGGGGGCTGCTCTCCTACGCTTTCACGTTGATGTCTGCGGGGGTCTCGCTTTCGAGGGAAACCAGTAAAGGAGGAGCGCCGAAGTACCAGTTTCCAAGCTGGGTAAAGAGTATGAGCGCCGCCAAAGCTAGAAGGAAAACTCTGGAGGACATAGCCGGCAAGATAGGCGAGAAATGCCACATCTCGTCCAGGGAGGCCCTCTTGTCGTACTTGCCATACGTTAAAGTCATCATTGAAGCTAACCCCGAGGAGGGAGCAAGGCTAGCTAAATGGCTTGGCATTGACCCTGAGGTCGTCGAGGAGCTGGTCTCAAAGGAAGTTGCCGAGAGAGTTAGGAAGGCTATGGTTAGTTGAGGATGCCACCCCGTCTATTAACGCGCGGTAAACCGACGAAAGGGTGATGGCAGTATAAAGTCTTCTTTTTAAGTGGTCTAGGAGGGCGTTTTTGCTTTTCTCGCATACGTTAAAATTGAGAGGATACTTTATGTCATATAACACTAACCCCTCAGGGTCAGCTAGCTTAATTCCCTCCTTGGGCTTGAAGTCCGGGTTAAGAAGGGCGCTGACGAAGTCAACGTCCCTTAACCCTGCTCCAACTGCAAGTAAGACTGAAACCATCTTTCTCACCATACCCCAGAGGAAACTCTTAGCCGAGAAGGTGAAGCACAGCACCTCCCCCTGCACTTCAACGTCAGCTCGGTGCAACGTCCTAACGGTTGACTCTCCCTTTTGGGGCCTACAGAAATTCTTGAAATCATGTGTTCCAACCAACAGCGAAGCAGCTTCTCTTATGCGCGCTAGCTCTTCCCCCCTCCAAACAGAATAGTACTTGTATGTTCTTAACATGGCGTCTCTCCGCGGGTTAAAGTTCTCAGGGGCAACAGCGTAAGCCCAACACCGCACATCCATAGGCAGGAGGGCGTTAATTCTCGGGAGAGAGATGAGCTTATCCGAGTTGAACGCGACAACCTGGCTTAAGGCGTGAACCCCCCTGTCGGTTCTCCCAGCGGAGCAGTACCTAGCCTCCCTCGGGTCAGAAAACAATCCAGCCTTACGCATAGCCTCGAGGAGGACCCCTTCTACCGTGATCCTTGAGGACTGACGCTGAAAGCCAAAATAGTTCGAGCCAACGTAGGCAAGCTTAACAGCGTAACGCAAGAGAAACCCCCGGGTGCAGTCACATGCCATTGGGCAATCTATGGAAATCTTCCGAGAAGTTTACTACCCCTCCGGAGGGGATGATATAAAAACTTCTATCTTCCTGGGTTTGCCAACGCCCTTTAGAGAGCTCAGCATTCCTCGTAGGGTGTTTTCAATCATGGACTGGACAAATGGGTTTAACAGTAAAGGTTTCCCGTCCAAGTGCACTGACACCCTAGATGATACTTGAGGACACAAGGTCAGTTTGGCTATCCCAATTCTTAAGGCTCTAATGAATTCTTCGCAGTTTGGGTAACCGCAAGCTCTGCAGTTTCTGCCTCCAGTATTCTCCGCGGCCCTTTCAACCATGAACGAGTAAAGAGCGCCGGCAAGCTCTTCAATGCTTCTAGCTACGGTGAGGGAGGGGTAAAGGTGTTTGAGCTCCTCATAGTAGGATGCTGCTACGCTCCCAGTGACTGCCACCGTGCTACTGATCAAAA
>JAHAWR010000160.1 GCA_018383835.1 Candidatus Jordarchaeia archaeon
AATGGAATGCTCGAACATTCCAGTTCATGCTCGAATACAAGCTTAAGTGGCTCGGATTAGACGTTAGATATGTTGACCCTAAAAATTCTTCGAAGACTTGTCCTCTCTGCTCTGGCTGCATGGTAGCCTATGAGGGCAGGTTGATGAAGTGCGAAAACTGTACCTTAGTAATTGATAGAGACGTTGTCGCAGTTTTGAATCTTTGGGTGTGGGGAGCTGGGTTCCCCCCGAAAGCCCTCGACGAGCCCGAGAGGGAAGAGCTAAGTAGGAATGAAAATAGCAAATACCTACGTATCCATACTTAGCTCAGAACCCTGCATCTCCAAGGTAGACAAGCCCGCGCTCGGAGTCGTAGTAGGCGTAGTGGCCGGACGAGTGTCCGAATGGGGGCTGCCTCCACTCTACTCCGCCACCTACATAACGTCCCCGTCTCTTAGCTCGACCAGCCTGCCAGTGTCCTCCACCGGATCCATGTGGTCTGCGAGCTCTCCCCACCTCTTGCTTCGTTGATTTTTGACGGATCCGCAAGGTTTCTCCCGTCGTAGGGTGCCCCGCTGTTTTCGCCTCCGGCATCGCCCTGTTGGGGCTACTCCTCCAGCGTGGTGTGCCTGTGGGTTACAAGAACCCACTACACCTCGCCGACCTTCTCCAGCTCCTTTAGTATGTGGGGAGCTGGCACCTTGTGGGCTGCTTCAACCAGCACGGCCCCCCCTCGGCCTCCATAATTACTAGATGCATGTGGCGCCCCTAACCTCCCAGCCGTAGTCGTCTATCATCAGGCAGCCCTAGCCACCCACCCTGGCTCACATACAAACTCCAATAATGTTCCTCCTCCAACCAGTCGTTCGACAGAGGCTACGCGCCCCTCCTTACTTCTTGCCGATTACTTTTACAATCAGAGTCCTCGTCCGCGGCCCATCCAGTTCCAAGTGAAGTATCCTTTGCCATGCTCCTAGGGCAATTCTTCCTTCCTCAACGGGCAGGGTGAGTGAGTTCCCCGTTATGCTGGCTGCTACATGCGCCGCCGCGTTCCTGTCTATCCTGTCATGCTGGTAGTCGGGTCTGGCGAAGGCCTCCTCAACCCACCTTTTCAAGTCCTCCATCAGTCCGGGCTCGCCCTCATTCAGTGTGAGGGCGTTTGTCGTATGTAGGCTGAAAAGGAAGAGGACGCCGTCCACTATGCCTGCCTCCTCAAGCCTGGCTTGAACCTCTCTCGTTATGTCCCTCACCTCGACTCTCTTCCCGCTTCTGACCTCTATTCTTGACGAGTAGACCTCCAACTAAACCACCCTTACACGTTCATTCGAATTCAAAGTTTCACGCTTCACTCTTCCAGCGTACTCGATGAAAACGTTTTCCCTCACCCACAGTCCACGGTGGCATCCCTGAAAAAAGGGAGGGGTCTCATGTGTGATCTCAATATCCATCTTATTTTTACTAGGGATGCTGCCGTGTTTTCGGTGACTTTCAGTGAGAATGTTTTTATTTAATTACTATTTGTAATTATTATTGGTGGTGATTTTGGGTACCATAACGGTCAAAGTTGATGACGAGTTGAAGAGGAGGATGAAGAGGGTGAAAATAAACTGGTCCGAGTTTATCAGGGACGCTATCCTTCGGAGGGTTGAGATGGAGGAGCGGAGGGAGGCGGGGGAAAGGCTCTTAGAGGATTTGAGGGCTGGAAGGCATGCCGTTCCTAAGGGCTTCATTAACGAGGAATTGAGGGGGGCAAGGGAAAGCCGTTGATCACTTACCTGGTGGACGCCTCAGTTGCCTGCAGGTTCCTGCTGGTTGAAGACCTATCGGGGAAGGCTGAGCTCGTTTTAAGCGACTTTGTAAGCGGTTCTATCGAGTTGGCTGCACCGAGGCTGATCATCTGCGAGGTTGGGAACACCTTGCGGAAAGCCGTCAAGCGAAACCTAATTGAGCCAAGCGTGGCTTTGGATAAAATGGTGTTTTTCCTGAAGCTTGGAATAAGATACGTTGAACTTGGAAGAGAAGCGTATGTCAGGACTTTAGCATGGAGCATAGAGAACGACGCAACGTATTATGATGGAGTATACGTCATATGCTCCAAGGAAACTGGAGCCACGCTCCTAACGGCCGACAACACCCTCTACGAGAAAGCAAAAAAAGAGGTTAAAGCAGTACACTTAAAGGACTACCATACCTCGTAGCCACAAATATTAGCGTCTTCATCTCCAGTCGTTCATCGGTGTTTTTTGCCATTAACACTAGAAGGGGCAACATGTGGGTGCGCCCTCCCTGAGCACCTGCTTGTCTAGCTCAGCCAGACGCGTAACCTCGATAACCCAAAGGCCTTATTCAACCGGCCCAACGAAATCCACCTTCCAAAAGCCGCTGGGAAGCTCAATGGGCACCTGCACTTTCACTTAGTCGGCAGCTACTCATGGAAAATAATTCCTTTTTCAGGTGCTGCCGCAGTCTTTGGTCGAAGAAAACAGATTAATAAGTCCTCCTTTTAGCATCTATTAAGCTGGAGGTGTGCTGATGAAGGTGGTGGCTTTCTCCGATGTTCATGGGAACGTTGCGGCTTTGAGGGGTGCGAAGGAGAGGATCGTTGACCGGGTGAAGCCGGACGTTGTGGTCGTGTGTGGGGATATAACTCATCTTGGAGGTGCTGAGGTTGCGCTGCAGGTTTTAAAGGTGCTCGAGGGGTTCCGGGTTTTCTACGTTTGGGGTAACATGGATTCTGTGGGCCGCAACCTGCAGCTTCCGCTGGATGGCATGGAGTGCATCCACGGCAGGGTAGTGAGCCTAGGAGGGGTGGACTTCATCGGTCTTAGCGCCAACTTCGACCCCAAGGTTCTACTCTCAGTGCAGAGGGGCGGGAACCCCATGGTTGTGGTTTCCCATGAGCCTCCGAGAGGGTGCTGCGACAAGGCTTGGAGCGGGATGAATAAGGCCTTTG
>JAHAWR010000163.1 GCA_018383835.1 Candidatus Jordarchaeia archaeon
CGGAAGTTGACTTGAACTCAACGGACTCAATAGTTGTGCGGGTATATATGGACTTTGAGGGCTGGCGCCTCCTACAGGAATTCACAACTGAGCAGCTCAACGCGGAGCAACTGCGTCCTTCAACGTGGACTGTTTATTACTACACTAAGTACGACTTACGTCTTCTCGGGGGAGAAGAGGGCGACCTGTATCTTACTGCCCTCTTTTACCATGGCAACTCAGGCTACCCGAGCCGCATTGAGGGCTTCACATGGGCGGGCTAGGTGGGAACCGCGTGTTGCGGGCGCAGTCTGCAAGGAAGTCTGTGGGAAAAATCAGCGCAATACTGCAAGCTGCGCTCTTCTCTTTCCTCTTAGCCTTCATTTTCCTAGAGTTTGCAGGCCTCGTCACCGTGGCCATAGTTGTAACGCCTTCTATGGAACCGCTTTTGCCCAAGGGGTCGGCTGGCGTGTTTGTTAAAACAGGGAAATACGGGGTTGGCGACGTCATTCTCTTCAGAGTTCACGGCTGTCTTGTAGCCCACAGGGTTGTAGCGGAAACTGAAAAAGGTTTCAGAACGAAGGGAGATTATAACGGCGTCTTAGATCCATGGGTTGTCCCTGAAAACGCCATCCTTGGAAAACTCGCCCTATCCATACCAATGCTCGGCTACGCCGTCTACTTCTTACGCTCACCTTTAATCTTTGCCGCGGTCTCAACCGCCATCTTCGTGATTTTCACATGGGACTCTTTCTGCAGCGAAGCGTGAGAAATGTGAACCCGAGCCTTCATAGCTCCGATTTTAATGTTCGCTCCGCTTTAGATTGTGGGTGAAGAAGGCTGGGCGAGCAGGTTTCGCTTGGGGTCACAATATACGATCCGGAGCACGAAGAGTTCGTAAGGGATTTTTGGAGGAAGCATCCTCCAGGAGGCTACTTGGCGGGACCAGTTGAGGATCTGGTGAAACGCTACTTCAAAATGGACAAGGCCGAGTGGTTTGAGCTCTTCGCGCATGACTGCACGGTTGCGTTCATGCGCAGGGACGCCGGCGTAATGGAGGGGTTGAGGGGGGCGTACAGGCAGTTGGCCAACATGCTGGATTGGAGGGAGGAGGAGCCCTGGGTCGCTGTGGAGCGGGCGCCGGTGGAGGCCGCCAGAAAAGCCGCGGAAACTCTCTTCAACGTTTATTGGAAGGGGCTGGAGGTCGGAGGCTGGAGGATACGAGGGGGGGAAACCTTGTATGAGGGCGTTAAACGGGGGCTGGACGGCGAGTTAAGCGATGCTGGAGACGCCTTCAGAAGGGAGTTTGGGAGGTGGTACGCGTTGGAGGACGTGCTTAACGAGTACGAGAGGGAGGTGAGGTTCCGCGACAGGGCTGCGCTTTGGTTCGCATGCGAGCTTGAGGTGAGGGCAAAGCTGAACCTCTACGGGAGAACGCTGCGTTCATGCTACCCGGATCACGTTCTGCAGTACATCATTTCGGGGGACAGCGTGTACGTCTGGTTGGAAGAGGCCCTCTGGTTGACCTTCTTGGCGGTGAAGATTTACGATGACGGTAGACGCGCTGGAGGGTGGAAGGGATCGTACCACTGCGAGGACCTATTGGTTTGGGCGATGATGTGGGTTGAGGGGATAGACCCGAACGAGGTCAGCGAGAAGTTTCGAATGGAGGAGAGATATCTTGAGGAGATTGGTCGCCCAGATCTGCTCAACGCTTACAGAGTTGCCACGGGAGTTTACGATAAGGGAGCTCTTGGGCGGGCCTTCAGACCTGAACATGAGCTGACTGACGAGGATCTGCGGGTTCTGGCGGAGAGGAGGAGGGCGAGCGAAGAATTCATCCATAAAGCTATCGAAAGGATCGGCGAAATGCTTGAAAAAGACGGCTTCAAAATGAAACTTTACGCCGAGCTCACTCGGGAAGCCCCCCGCCCTCCATCACCATCCTCTGGAGTTCGATAAGGTCATATTTTTTGCGCTTTTTGCGATTTTTGGACGCTTCTGATGGCGGTTGTTGGGCGGGCGATGGAGATTTAAGCGGGGAGAGTTCGGCGCCTGCAGGGGCTTGCTCAACAGACGGGCTTGCGGGTGGAGAGGTCGGAGGTGTTGAAGGCGGCGGAGGTGGCGATTCACCGCCCCCAGTTGAAGGCGGCGGGGGCGAGGAGCCTGGAGGCGGAATTTGGCTCACGACCCACTTCGTGTTCTCCTCCAACTCCTTCAAGTCCTCGTTCGGATCCCTCCCCAAAATCTTCGATTGCCTCTCAACATTGTCCACCAGATTTGCCAGAAGGTACGGGTTCTCTTGGGCGGCCCTGTTAATCAGCTCCTTGACGCTGTCCCCAACCCTTTTCACAAACGTCTCAGGCACCCTGATCCCGAAGGTTTTCTCCGCCCACTTGCCAGCTTCCTTATCCGAAAGCCCTCTAACGGTCTCCCTGAGATCCCAACCCTTTTCATAGTCAATCTCGCCCTTTCCATACTTCTCCTCGTACCCCTCGCGCATGAGGGCGTACATCCTCGCCTTCAAGGCTTCCCCATGAACCCCGGCCGTCTCCCTGTCGAGGATGTTCCAGTAGAACTGCGGTTTCGCATCCAATGCCTCGAGGTCAGGGTTGGGGAATGGTTTTCCCACATCATCAAAGACCCTTTTAATCCTCTCCTCGTTCTCCCCCTTCTTCTTCAGCGCCTCGACGAGGGCCTCGTTCCTCTCCTCCGGTTCAAGTTTCTGCCACCTGTCAAGGCCGAGCTTGATCCTGTCGAGCATCACAGGGTTAGCCACCTTCAGCCCCTCCGCAAGTTTCCTGAATTCCCTGCCCGCCCCCTCGCTATCAAGGGGGAGGCTGAGCTTCTGAGCCAGCATATCCCCAATCGCC
>JAHAWR010000164.1 GCA_018383835.1 Candidatus Jordarchaeia archaeon
GTTGATCGCTCTTTGCAATAGCCACCTGTAAGCTTCTAAGAACCATTTAACGTCGTAGTTGTGCTTTACTTTGTAGGATCTAACTTGGTATGAGCTTTCTGACACCGCTAACAACCTCCTTATTATGGCTCCTCATCGTAGAGTTTTCCAGTGAAGTGTGAGATAATGGTTATTGGATCGTTGGCAAGCTCCCCCCAATAGTTCTAACGCATCTTATTTTTTGTCTGTTTCATTGTTGGATTGTCTATGTGGTGGCTTCAAGGAGCTTCTTGGCTTCTTTGGGTGCGTAGAGTCTTTCATTCATTAGTAATTTATCTATACTTACAACTATTTAAACCTTCCTACTCGGAAACTGCTAACTACGTCGGACGAAGCTTAAAAAACAATACTGGGAAACCGCTGAGACGCCGGCGGGCGATTTCAAAGTTGTTCACACATCGCCCGAAACACCAGCTCAATAATCGAGAAACCTACGGTTGTAATTTCAGAATGGAATAAATGAGACACGCTCCTGCCATTTCAGAGTAATGACTTTATAGGTATCTGCCGAGTTACCGGGCAGCCGGGGGGGATCCCCACCTCCAGGGAGAGAGGACGACGGGCTAAGCCGTTAGGAGTCCTTCACCAAGGATGAGCTCACATCCCCTCACCCTACCAGAAACCATGCCCTCAAAACATCAAACACCAAGTATTCCTCATACGGCTGATGCTGACCCTGACCTTTCCATCCCTGTAACTGTGTAGTGTCTCCTTTACTCTCACAAACTTCTTCACTAGGAGCTTCTTTGCTTCCTTAATTGTGTAGAGCTTTAACATTGACACTTATTACTACTTACGACTATTTTTTTATGTTTATTCTACCGTGAACTGCGGATGTGACGTTACGTAACCCCTGGGGTGTGACGAGTTTTTAGAGAAGAGGGGGGCGGTTTATTTCTTGGCGACGACGAAGGATGAAAGGTAAATTCTGCCCTGCTTGAAGCCAGCGTTTTTTAGCAGTGTGAGTATCTCTTTTTTGGAGTATGCCTTGTTGGCACCGAATAGGCGGGTGGTTACGTCTATGGACGACCTTTTCCGTTTCCTTCTTATCGACGTGGTGAGAAGGAGTATCCCGTTTTTCTTGAGGACTCTTGAGAACTCGTTCATCATTTCTTGGGGTTTGTGGCTCCATTGGAACTGGTCGAAGCTGAAGACGACGTCGACGCTCTCGTCCGGGATAGGCCATTTAGATTTCATTGAGGGGTCGAGGAGGGTGAACTCGACGTTGTCCAGTTCTCTTAGTTGCTTCACTGGGGATCCAGGAGGCTTCACCAATGTGCATGCGCACTCGTCGAGAACGTTGGGGTAGAAGTCTGCGCATATCAGATGGCAGTTGAAGTTTAGGTAGTTTAGGATGGTTACGGTTCCTGCCCCGAAGCCGCACCCGACGTCCAGTATAACTTTTCCCTCAAGCGATCTTCCGCCTCCAAGCTCTAGGGCGAAGCGGCGCGCAACGTCGAAGAAGGGGTGTTGTCTCTGAAAGTATAGCACCGTCGCCACTTCTGGTGAGACAAAGTCGACGTCGACTCCCCTAAGAACGTTGAGAACGGTGCTGTAAATCACGTTTTCGACCCCCCTCAACAGAACCTCGAAGACGCGCATGGATATCTGTTTCTCTCTCATGGCGCGAACCTTCTCCACCCTCCGCCAGTCAACGCGGAGCCCGCTATCCTCTTCAACGAGAACCCCCGCCTCCTTTAGAGTCAAAAGCATCTCCATGAGCAAGTCTCGCCTCTTAACTCCTCCGAGAAACTCTGAAACATCATCAACGCTACGCGGCTCGTTCATGAGCTCCAAGACGCCCAGCCTGTCGAAGCATATGATCAGCTTCAAGACTGCAAGAGCATCGAGACTCCTGCTGACAGCTAGGAGAAGACGCATGTGACGTATGTTTTTCAGAACTGCACGTAGCAACCTGAAAAATGACACTGTTCCCCCTCACTCAGCATAGTTAACCTGAAAGCACGCGGAAGCACCCTTCAATTCCCACTAGGTCATGTAAACATTAGTTTTTCCGCCCTTAAACCCTTTTTTCATAAAGCTTAAGATGCGATGCGAGGCTTCTCTTCTCTGGAGGAGTTGAAATGGGGGAGCATGGTGAAAAAGTGGTTCCGCTTCACGCCCACACGTACTTTAATGTGTCGGAGACCGGTGAGTTCTGCCAGTACTTAATCTACGACTACTATGACCCCGAGGGCTACTACGTGTCCCTAGAGGCTGACCCGGACGAGTATGCTAAGGAGATGGGTAAGCTCTGGGATAACATGCAAGGGTTCTTGGACGAGGAAAGAAACGAGGTTAACGGAGAGCCCGTCCACCCTGAAGTGGTCTTCATAGACTTGGGATTCAGGGGGAGGGACGAGCTGCCGTTCGTAACATGGATTATCACTTTCAGGGGGAACATTGTCCCCGGGCTCAACACCTACGCCACTTGGAGCGAGGAGGAGGAATTAGAGTACGACTGCGAGGCAATATGGGTTTTCCCGGAGGGAACAGAGATAGTTGAGGTTAGAACTCTGATGGACTACGAGATACACGCCAACATACTCTCCCTATGGGCAAGGGAGAGGGACGTGATAGGAGGATACGAGGAAATATTCTTCAGGATTCCGTAGCCTCCGCTAAGCGGAGAAGAGAATCCAAGCAAGTTGACGCCGGATCAGCGGGAGGCGTCTCCCTTTGTCGGTTCGTGATCACATTACCCTTTTATTAATGATTGCTTTTTATTGGTTTGTCTCGGTGTGGCTTTAAGGGTGGTGGTTGAATGGGTAAGGGTGAAAGGGCTCCGA
>JAHAWR010000028.1 GCA_018383835.1 Candidatus Jordarchaeia archaeon
TGCCGGAGACTTAGACGTCCTCGGTCGCCTACGGCGGATGGCGTCACGGGAAAGCGTTACCTAACTTCACGGGGGGATGGCAACATAAAGCCAAGCAAATCTAAACAGGTAGCGTGTTAACGTTTAACTGGTCGACGGCCCAAGCTGATTACTCCCGGAGACGCTAAATCTTTTTAAAGCTCGTTCACCCGTCTCTAAGTGGAGAAGTTTGGGGAGTCCCGGGTGTCCTCCTTGGAGAATGGTGCGGGTCAGGGCGGCGGAGAAGCCGCTAGCGAGTCTGAAGAGTCGCTGCGCTCGAGACTGGCTGACAAGTTTAGGAGAGAAGTCAGCGAGTTATACTCCAGCATCTCCTCCATCAGGAGGGCGGTGCGATCTGAAATTTTCCGCCTCCGATTAACCGTCTTCTTTCTATCCATCATGACTGGAGTGTTGGGTGGCCTTGGCGCCATAACGCTACGCTACACCATCGACTACTTCTCGGAGCTCTTCTTCCTCATACCCCAGACGCTTGGCCGCTACTGTGTGGTGGCGTTGCCAGCGATAGGCGGCTTCGTGGCGTGGCTCATAACCTACAGGTTTGCGCCCGAGTCGCGGGGACACGACGGTGTGGCTGAGACAATGAAGGCTGTCTCGATCGGGTCGGGGGACATAAGGAGCAGGGTTCCCCTAACAACCACCATCGCAACATCCCTCACTATAGGGTCGGGGGGGAGCGCCGGGACAGAGGGGCCGATAATCCACATATCAGCCGGCCTCGCCTCCACGGTGGCAAGGCTGTTCAAGCTCGACGTCGAACATAAAAGGCTGCTCGTCGTTTGCGGCGCCGCAGCCGGCCTCAGCGCCATGTTCAACGCCCCCATAGGTGGCGCCCTCTTCGGGCTTGAAGTTGTGTATCAGGGATTCGAGTTCCCAGCAGTCATACCCGTCCTCCTTTCCTCAGTCGTCGCAACAGCCGTGTCGGTTGCGTTAATAGGCGACAACCCCGTCTTCAGACCTCCTCCAGTCACCTATCACTATCACGAATTACTTTTCTGCTTCATACTGGGAGGAGTGATTGGGCTGCTTAGCGTCATGTGGGTTAAGGGGTTCTTCACGATAGAAGACCTGCTAATTCACATAAACCTCTCCGGCTACTTGAAGCCCGTCCTAGGCGGGGCACTCGTAGGCGCCATAATATACTTCCTCCCGCATGTTGGAGGAGAAGGAGTGTGTGTTATAAGGGGCGCCCTCTCCGGCAGAATAGCTGCCGAGATGCTCCTCCTCATAGGTCTGCTGAAGATATTAACGTGTGGGCTGACGCTGGGGAGTGGGGGGAGCGGAGGCGTGTTCATACCTTCAATGTTTATAGGCGCCATGTTCGGGGGTGCCTTCGGGCTGATAGTGAACATGCTGGCCCCGTCCCTCCTCTCTGACTCCACGCTTTACGCCGTCATCGGAATGGCCGCCATGCTCGCGGCAGCCTGCCGAGCCCCCCTAACAGCAGTGGTAATGTCCGCCGAGATGATGAAGGACTACACCATGATCCTACCACTGCTAGCTGGATGTGTGACCAGTTACTTTGTAAGCCGCCTCATAATGAAGGAGAGCATATACACGCTGGGCCTCTTCAGGAAAGGGATAGACGTCTCCCTCGAGCTGAGAAAAGACCTCCTCGACTACATTAGGGTCGGAGAAATAATGAGCACCAACGTTGCCACACTTGACCCTGACATGTACACGTTCCAAGCGCTAGAGGTAATAGAGCGAACCGGGCACACAGGGTACCCCGTAGTCAGCGGCGACGGGAAACTGGTCGGAATAGTGACTTTTAAGGACGTGATCAAGGCGGTGGAGGAGGGCAAAGAGGAATACAGAATAAGGGACATTATGAGTAGGGATCTGGCGGTCGCCTACCCTGACGAGTCAGTCAGACAGGTAGTGGACAGAATGGTCGAGTACGACATAGGCAGAGTCCCCGTAGTAGACAGGGGCAACCCGTCGAAGCTGCTAGGCATCATAACGAGGTCAGACGTCCTCAAAGCACACGAGCTGTCTCTCATATGCCGCCTGAGAAGGGGGAAAAGCGAGGAACTACGAAAGCTACTGGAAAAAATTGAGGAGGAAAGGGTGCACGAACTATAGTTTGAAGCATTCTGAAAATGCCTGCTCAGCCCTCTGTCGACTTCCCCCCCAGCCTCCTCCCTTTATCTCTAATGTTTTTGAGGTCTTCCAAAGTTACCGTCGAGCAACCCTGCTTCCAGCTTCTCCAACGGTTTCGCTCGCAGCCCTGCAGTATATCACACCAACCCTTCTCCCCCATCTGCCTCTATACCTTGCCATCATTTGTTTTTCGTTCAATCTCAGCTTATGCTTTCACTGTTTTGCTGTCCAAATAAGCCTTCCTCTGCTTTAACGATCTTTTCTTCAGCCGAACGTGACGTTGCCCTCGTTAATACCGATCGCCATCCTTTCCCAGTCACCTCAGCGGCTCGACAGTTTTGTTGAACCGGATTTTGTGGTGGCCTTTTCAAGTCCCGTGAGTTAAGCTTTCTGTGTGACCGTAAGTTTTTTAGTAGGGTTCACCCCGTTATGAACGAGTATACATAACGGGGTGAAGGGTTGCCTTCACGCTGGCAGAAGTCGACCATAACACTAGTGATCCTGATAGTGATCCTAGCGGGCCTCTCCCTCTACGGCTTCTACATGCAGGAGAACTACTGGAGTGCCTCGTCGGCTGGCCGGGTGGAAATTCATGTTCTCTGCTCTGGCAGCCTGACGAAAACAGTGGGCGAGCTCGTCGAGGCCTTCGAGGCAGAGTACCCTTACATTAAGGTTCACGTGTCAGCCCACGGATCACTAGAATGCGCCCGCCTCGTGAAGGCTGGATCCCGGTGCGACCTGATACTCGTCTCCGACTCCAACGTGATAAAGGACGAGCTTGGAGGCTACGCGTCCGGGTCAGTGAAGCGCTACTGCGAGTGGTGGGTTGTCTTCGCGGGCAACGAGATAGTTCTCGCACTAGCGCCCGGAAACCCCGCCGGGCTCGACGAGAGGAACTGGTACTGGAAGCTGGCTGACCCGAGCCAAGTGAAAAGGTGGGGTAGGGCCAACCCCGACAGCGACCCCTGCGGCTACAGGACGCTCATAGTCTTCAATATATGCGACGCATACTACCCGGAGCATGAGGGAGAATTCCCGGGATACCCTAAGGCGGGCGTCCTGAACACCCTCTACCTCACCAACCCGAGTAACGTGTTTGTGGCGGCGAAGGAGTTCGACTTAATGGTCGCCCTACGGACCGGGCAGCTCGACGCAGGCTGGACGTACCTTTCATTAGCGGAGCAGTTCGGCCTCAAATATGTAAGGCTGCCTAGGAACGTCAGCCTCGGCGACCCGTCAGGCGAGTTCAACGAGTGGTACTCTCGCTTCACGATAACCACGGAGAGCGGAAGAATGTACCGTGGCTCATCAATATCGTACGCTGCCTCCATCCCTACCACGTCAGGGAACCCTTACTGGGCCACGGTCTTCCTGCGCTTCCTACTGAGTAAGGGGTTGCAAGTAATCGAGAAGAATGGGCAGCCACCTATTTCACCCCCCCTGCTTATGGGTAACGCCGCGTCTGCCCCACCTCAGATAAGGGAAGTGTGCGTGGAGGGTTAGCTTTGCAGCCGCCGGAAGCCCGTGAAGCTAGGCGTGTCGGGAGGGCTTTCCCGCTTTTCCCGGCATCCATGGCCATATTGGGGTTGTCGTTTCTAGCCCTCATGTTCCTTGCCCCCCTTGGAACGCTGGTCTACTCCTCGCTTAACCCAATCTACGCTGACCCCGGGCTACCCCAGAGGCTGTACGACCTCCTCCTCTCCGGAGACTTCGAGGCAGTTGTGTCGGAGCTTCAGGGGTACGCCGGGAACCCTGTGCTTGCGGCTTTCCAAAACGAGGTTTTGCTGGGCGCCTTAAGAGTTAGCCTTATAACCTCCGGGGCATCAAGCGTAATCTGCATCTGTCTCGGCATCCCTCTAGCGTACGTGCTAGCCCGATACGACTTTCCGGGGAGGCGCACACTCAAAACGCTCGTCGAACTTCCCATGGTTCTCCCCCCGGTCGTAGCAGGCATAAGCCTGATCCTGCTGCTAGGGCCAAACACCCCGCTGGGCTCCTTCCTGAGGCAGGTTGGGTGGGAGCTGGTGTTCACCTGGCGCGGGATAATACTTGCTCAAACCTTCGTCGCCTCACCCTTCTTCGTCCGCTCAGCCATAGTATCCTTCGAGGAGGTTCCCGTGAGCCTCGAGCTGGCTGCGAGAAGCTTGGGCGCGTCACCCTTCAAGGTTTTCCGCTCGGTCACGCTTCCCCTCTCAGCTAGGGGGCTGGTCGCCGGATGGGCCATGATGTGGGCTAGGGCAATGGGAGAGTTCGGGGCGACCATAATGGTGTCAAGCAACGTTCCGGGTCAGAGCTACACACTTACGACAGCCATATACTGGATGTTCTGGGCTGGAGGAATACACCAGAGCATCGCAGCAGCCCTTGTACTCCTCGCCGTGGCGTTCTTCGTCCTCTTCACCGTAAGGCTCCTCGTTGAGAGGTGAACGAGTTGTCGCTAAGGCTCGAGTCGGTCTGCAAGTCATACCCCCTCCCAACACCCCTAACGGAGCTGCTGAGGGGGAAGAGGAGAACACTTCAGGTACTCAGGAACGTGAGCTTTGAGGTCGATGAAGGCGAGCTCTTCGTCGTGGTAGGCCCAACAGGCTGCGGCAAGACCACCCTTCTCAACGTTATCGCCGGGTTAACTAGGCAGGATAGCGGCCACGTTTTTCTCGACGGGAAATGCGTGGATCACCTCCCGCCGGAGAAGAGGAATGTGGGAATGGTTTTCCAGGACTTCGCTCTCTTCCCCCATATGACTGTGCTCGATAACATTCTTTACGGTTTAAGGGTGCGCGGTAAGGGTAGAGAGGCGGATGGGAAGGTTAGGGATGTTGTGAGGGAGCTGGGGCTTGAGGGGCTCGAGGACAGGATGCCATCCTCCCTTAGCGGGGGAGAAAAACAGAGGGTCTCACTTGCTAGGGCGCTCGTGGCGGAGCCCCGCGTCCTCCTTCTGGATGAGCCTCTAAGTAGCCTCGACCCTCAGACTAAGAGCTCCGCTAGGGAGCTGCTACTCAGGGTTCAGAGGAACACTGGGCTAACGATGATTTACGTCACACATGACCAAGTGGACGTGCATGTCCTAGCTGGCAGGGTTGCCGTTATGAGGGATGGAGCCATAGAGCAAGTGGGGTACTTGAAGGAGCTGGTGGAGCATCCTCGAAGCCCGTTCGTGGCGTCCTTCATGAGTCTTGGAAACGTTTTACAGGGGATCGTTGAATCGCACGACCGGGAAAACGGAATTACCACAGTCAACGTTGAGGGGAATAGGCTTTCAATACCATACAGCTCTGACCTGCAGGCGGGGAAAACGCTCAGCCTCTTGGTGAAACCGGAGGACATTGTTGTAGCCAAGACTAAGCCTGAGACCAGCGCACGCAACGTCCTAGAAGCGATCGTGGTTGACTTATCCCTCCAGGGATCACTGGTGAAGGTGATTACCTCAGTCGGCGGGCTGCGGGTTGAAGCACTGGCGACCAAAGCTTCGGCCGGAGAGCTGAAGCTTAGGGAGGGGGAGAAAGTTTACTTGTCCTTTAAGGCCTCATCCATCCATGTTCTTGGTGAGAGCGCCTAGTCTTCGCCTCTCAGCTTCTCTATTATCTTTTTGTACTTTTCCCTTAGCCCGATCTTCCTCTTTATTAGGGTTACTCTGACTCCTGGCTCAGGAACTTCTTCCGGTATCTTTATTTCTGTGTCGGAGAAGATCTCGCAGAGGACGAAAACTGCTTCGATGTCGGGGTTCTCCATTCTCTTCTCGTAGATCCTCTTTCTCTCCTCTTCCTGCTCTTCCGGGCTTGTGATGAGCTTCACCGGGGTAAAGAGCCAGAGTAGCTTCCCCTCCCATAACCCTATGAGCCTAACTCTCCCATCGCAGTCTTGGAGTACCCAGACGTTCTCCGTCCTATCGAGTTCGATGTCCGGGAGGATCATTCTATCAGAGTACCTTAACTCGTCTAGGAGGAAGAAGGCTTCCACCCAAGGATTCTTTTCCTTGAGCTCCTTAACGGTTTTGTAGCACTCGATGAGCTTCTCGGGCCCACCCGTGACTATGTTAGTTGTCAGGAGAACCCACAGCGGCTTCCTGTCCTTCCCCAGCCCGACTAAGTCCACTTTTTCGCCGCTCAGAGTAATCCCCCTAGCTATGCTAGCCGTCCTCGCCAGAAGATCCCTCCTTTTCTCGTCGGAGCGTGAAAGGTAGAACTGTATGAGGTACTCTTTAAGCTTGAGCGGCGTCACCATGGAAACGTCTATCTCCATGAGCTCGTTAAGTTTCCTTAAGCCCTCATCCTCGAACTGGAGGGGGGGCTTGTAGTATCGTTTGATCTCCTCGGCAACCTTCCTAACCTTGTCGTAGAGCGCCGGCGCGAACCTGTAAAGGAACGCCGTGTTCCTCTTGTCTGTGACAAGCACTATCGAGAGGATCCTTACACCACCCCTAGCCGTCCTGTCCTTGTATGGGAAAACATAGGAGAAAATGCTCTTCCCCTCATCCTGCAACGGGACTATCGATATCTCCTCCTCGGATAGGCAGGTTCCAACGGATATCGTCCCTATCAACGCCTTCATCGTAGCGCGGTCAGCCAGCTTATGGCTCAACCCTATACTGTGAACGCATATCGGCCCTCTTATTTCGTCTGCAACGGCGAGGCAAACGCCGTCGAGCAATTTCACCCCACCCCCTCATCGCTCATCCACCAATACCACACTTTAAATTATTTTTCAAATTTGTCACTTATTAATTTTTGTAGTAAATTGCTTCCCTGCATTCACGCGGGAAGCTGCTCTCCTTAGCTCCTCGGCTTTCTCCTCCGGCGACGCATCGTAAGTCCATGTGCCTGCGCCCCTCTCTATTCCTGCTGGGAATTTAAGCTTGTCCCTGCTGCGGTAGGGGGGGTAGAACTCGACGTGGAGGTGGTAGTAGTCGTAGCTTTTCCCATCAGTGGGCTTCTGGTGTATCGCCATTATGTAGGGCATCTGGAAGCCGAAGAGGCTGTTGTAAGTTGCCGTGACGGTTCTGAGTGCGTCGGCGAGCGAGAACCTTTCCTCCTCCGTCAGCTCGGGAAGCGACTGGACGTGTCTCTTCGAATAGACGTGGAGCTCGTAGGGCCACTTGGCGTAGAAGGGGAGGAAGCATGTGAAGTCACTGTTTTCGTAGACGACCCTTACAGCGTCCTTCTCCTCCACTCTCCTAATGTTGCAGAACAGGCATTTCCCCTTCCTCCTGTGGTATCGCCTGCTAGACCTCAATTCTCTGGCCGCTACCGGAGGTATGAATGGGAGGGCGTAAAGCTGGGAGTGGGGGTGGTGGAGGGTCACGCCTATGACTTCCCCCTTGTTCCTGAATATGAAAACGTACTTGACGTACTCCAGCTTTCCCAGCTCACTGTACCTTTTAGCGTAGAGGTCAACGACCTTCTTCGCCCTTTCCAGTGTTAGGTCGCAGAGGTCGCCTTCGTGCTCCCTTGTTTCCAGTATGACCTCGCAAATCCCTCTAGCCGGGCTAGTCCTGTAGAACCTGTGCTTCGTCGGCTCAGGCGGGTTGGGGGTGAGAGATGGGAACCTGTTGGGTAAGCTTAAAACTTCCCATTCACCCTCAACCTCCGGGCTCCCGGGGCAGAACGGGCACTGCCTCCTGTCAACGCCGTCGACGGGGCGCTCCTTCCTGTGCGCCGCAACAATAACCCACTCCTCAAGGACAGGATTCCACCTTAACTCCTGCACTCTGACACCCCACAGCGAGCCGCAGCTCACCCACTAGCTTTTTAAAAGCTCAAGAAACCTACTTATAACGTTTTACCTAAGTCTATCTGGGGGCTCGCCATGAGAATTCCTAAAGGTGAAGGCTGGCTTCTCGCGTCCGCCCCCGGGAGGGCTGACTTCCTCAACACCCATCAGGACTACAAGGGGCTACCGGTTGTCCCCGTAGCAGTGCGTCTTAGAACATACGTTTCAGGCAGGATGAGGGGGGACTCCGAGTTCAGGGTTGCCTCCTTAAACTTGAAGTACTCCGGGGAGCCGTTCACCGACTCCTTTCACGCCGGGAGCCCCCTCCTCGGGGGAGGATGGTTCGGCGACTACTTCCGGGCTGTCGTGAACGTTCTAGCCAAGGAGGGGTACTTGGATGACGCCAGGGGCGCCGAGGTCTGGGTTGAGAGTGAGGTTCCCATAGGTTCGGGGCTCTCAAGCAGCGCAGCCCTTGAAGTTGCCTTCCTAACCCTTCTAAACGAGCTCTACAGCTTAGAGCTCTCCACACGATACGTTGCGGAGCTGGCATACTTGGCGGAGCACGACGAAATGAGGATCCCGTGCGGCCGCCTAGACCAGTACAGCTCAGCTTTCGGAGGAGTAATCCTACTAGAGTGCAGACCCCCATTCAGGGTTGAGCGGCTCCCACCCAGCGACCTACTCTTCGTCATACTCGACTCAGGCGTAAGGCACTCCACAGCCCTAATACACCCTGAGAGGCAGAGGGAGATAGACGAGGGACTCAGAGCCCTAATGGGCATGAACATCCCGGCGGAGGTTAAGGCAAAGCTCGGATACAGGTACTTCGAGCCAAGGTGGGAGGAAATCTCCCTAGATGAGCTGGAGCCACACCTTGAGAGGATCAGCCATGTTGCGGCGAGGCGCATCCTATTCACACTGAAGATGCAGCGCTCAACTGAGGCAGCAATAAAAATAATCAAGGGTGAATCCCCCTCCAGCGTCGATGGCGAGGTTCTGGAGAGGGCCAGGGGATCCAGGATGGAGGCGCTGGGCGAAGTCATGAACTACCAACATGAACTGCTAAGGGATCTTTACGAGGTCAGCCACCCGAAGCTCGAAGAGATAAGAGACGCCGTACTCAAGGCTGGAGCTTACGGGGCGAAGCTTTCAGGGGCGGGGATGGGAGGTAGCCTCATAGCCTTAGTGAGCGAGGACACAGCGGAACAAGTGTTGAGGGTAGGGGTGGAAGCGGGCGCAGTTAGAGGGTGGATCTCACCCCCCGGCGAGCCGGCGAAACTCCACTAGAAAAGCTACGCCCCCAGAGTCGAGCAAGTCTCCCACCAGAGGAACCACCGAGGAACTCTTAGACTGGTAGAATGTTTCTAAGTTTTTGTACTAATGTTTCTATAGGTGATTGTAGTGGGTGGAGAAGGCGTTGAAGTTATTCGGCTATGAGATCCGCAATAGCCTTTGGAAGAGTCCCTCTTTTCTAAACCCATTTCAGCGATATGCCTGCGAAACTTCCCGGAAGGTGTTTTGATCTCAACCTTAGGAGTTGGGAGCATACGAGGGTCTGCAAGCAGTATTGACACCATCGTTGGTCTCGGCCTTCAACCCGATTATCTGTGGAGTGGAGGAGGATATTTCAGAGGCTCTGGAGGAGGAAAGCAGGTGTATCTGATTGACGCTAACATACTCCTAGAGGTCTTGTATAGAGGAGTAGGGTGGGACGAGTGCTACAGGCTTCTTAACAGAGTTAAAGAAGGCGGCTGTCAAAGCCCATGCACTCCACTTCACAATACATGGCATTTCAGCCATTCTAGACCAGAGGTGGTGGTAAAATCTTTCGGAGACCAAAACATGAAGGCCTTACTGTCGTTGAAACACCCATAGAAGAGGAGGCCATGGCAGCAGAACTAGCAACTAAAACGGGTCTAGATTTTGATGATGGCCTCCACTATTACTATGTCAAGAAGAAGAACCTTTAGCATAGTCTCCTTCGACAAAGACTTCGACAAAACCGATGTGGAGAGAGTAGAGCCCAGTGAAAGACTCCCATCATCCTCATACGGATCATCCTCCCATGGGGGACAGGAGGGAGGGACCCTAAATCCTTTTCATCTCCTCCTAGGAGGAACCTTTCAGCTGTAACGTGTGGGCGCCCCCCTTCAAATCCTTAGTGATGGAAGCCTCGTCCGCCGGGTTTGAGGAGCCAACATTCATTGGATCGATGTGTATTTTCTGGTGGCCGCTGAGTCGCTGCGCTGTCCCCTCAGAAGCGTTAAATATTCCTCCGCCTTTTCTGGAATTTTAGGTGGTTTGGCTTGTCGGGTGACGTTCACGTGAAGCTGCGCGAGTTCTTGGACACTTTTCCTCTGGGTCTTCCGGCTACGCAGAGCGGTGTAGAGCTGAAGATCCTCAGGCGGCTCTTCAATGAGGAGGAAGCGCGGCTCTTCGTCCTCCTCTCTCCATTTCCCGAGGAGGTTTCCCAGATTGCTGAGCGGACAGGCATTGATGAAAGGTACCTTGCAGAGATGCTCGAGGCGATGTCGAGGAAGGGGCTTGTCTTCCGCATAAGGCGAGGTGGGAAAACATTCTATAATGCTGCGCCCTTCATGATAGGGCTCTACGAGTACTCTGTGAAGAAGATCGATGAGGAGCTTGCCCGCCTCTTCAAGGAATACTACGAGTCCGTCTACGTCGACGAGATGGGGGCGAGCGGCGTACCCGGCTTCAAAGTTCTCCCGCTTGAGGAGAGGATCGCCGCCGGAACTATTCTCCTCCCATACCTCAAGCTTGAGGAGCTGGTGAAGAGTGCTCGCGCCGCAGCCGTAACAGAGTGCATCTGCAGAAAGGAGGCTAGGCTTAACGGTGAGGGGTGCGGCTACCCACTTGAAACATGCCTCAGCTTCGGTGCCGCAGCAGAGTACTACATCGAGAACGGATGGGCGGAGGAAATAACCACAAGCGACGCTTTAAAGATAATAAGGGAGGCCGACGAGGCCGGGCTTGTTCACGCCTCCGTTAACGCGAAGCACCTATCCAACGTTTGCAACTGCTGCCCCTGCTGCTGTGCCTCCCTGAAGGGAATAACGAAGAGGGGCTATGAGGTCCACAAGTATATCAATGCAATATTTCGGTCGGTGGTTGACCAGGAGTCCTGCATCGGCTGCGGAACCTGCGTCGAGAGGTGTCCTGTTGGAGCGATAACGCTCGAAGAGGTAGCGGTGGTCAACGAGGAGAGATGTCTTGGGTGTGGATTGTGCGCCACGACATGCCCCGCCAGCGCCATAGCGGTGAAGCTTAGAGAGAAGTGGGAGGAGCCCTTCAACAGGGCGGCAGAGCTTGGCATGGCGATGCTTGAAGGGAAGAGGAGGAGGCGCCGATAGATGGGGAAACCTCTTCAAGACCAGGATAACTGGTTTCTCATGTGCCTCCACTCCTAGAGCCTGTAGCGGAGGGGTGGTGCGGGTGGAAGCTGGCGGGCCACAGCCAACCATAAGTCCCCACGTGGCTTTAAGGAGCCTTCTCCTTTCATGGTTCAAGTCTGAGCTGGAAGCCGCCCTAGCGCTTAGGCCACCTGTGAAAGGTGAAGGATCCCTTATTTCATCGATATCGAAGGCTTCATCCGTAGAGGAGCTCCTCCCACTAATCCCAGAGGCTACGGGGATCGCTAGGCTTGAGGCAATATCAAAGCTGGCCGAGCTCGCTAAGAACGGTGAAGTACAGGACAAACTCGTCTCGCTACTGAAGAACCCGGACTACGAAAAGGTTAGCGGAGACATTCTGGTGGCATTGGGAAAGCTCGGATTAGAGGACGGCTTGCCTGTGGCTGAGAAGATCAGGAGTACCTTCAACGAGCTCCCGGACAGCGTTAAGGCTCAGGCGTGCATGGTTCTTGGCGTGCTGAGGGACGAGAAGGCGGCAGACCTTATATGGGATTTCCTGCAGAGGGTTTCGGGGGACCGCCAGCTGTCCGCTGCGGCGCTAATGGCCCTCGTGGACCTTGGGGACGTGAGGGCGAACGACGTCATAGTTTCAGCCTTGGAGGGAGGAGACTTCACCCTGGAGCACCTAGGCTTGGCGGCCCGCGTGGGGGAGGAAAGAGCGGTGAAGAAGCTTATGGAGCTACTGCTTTCAGGAAACTCCCAGCTGAGAGCTGCGGCGATGAATGCCCTCGCATACATAGTTAAGGTGAGGGGGACGCGCCCCCTCCTTCCATACCTGTCCCACTCTAAGAGGCCGGTTAAGAAGCTTGCCCGCCAGGTTGTGAGGCTTTCGAGGCAGTCTCTCTCCTACTTTAAGCTCTTCCACCCCTTAGACAAGGAGTTTTACTGAAAAAGTCTTATAGTGCTGGCGGAGAACCTAAGCACGGGAGGGTTCGCCTTGAATTTCGAGACCGTAATTTACGAGAAGATTGAAGGTGTGGCGAAAGTAGTCCTTAACAGGGCTGAGGTCATGAATGCGATAAACGCTAAGATGCTGATGGAGTTGGCTGAAGCCTTCAAGGTGGCTGGGCGCGATGAGGACGTGAGGGTTGTTGTTTTGACAGGTGCAGGGAAAGCCTTCTCCTCAGGGATGGACTTCAGACTGCTCGAGGAGATCGGCAAAATGGGCTTAAGTGAGCTTTACGAGGCGACAAGGCTCGCGCAAGGCATATACAGTCAGATTGAATCGCTGGAGAAGCCAGTTATAGCGGCGGTCAACGGGCCGGCGCTGGGCGGCGGGCTTGAGCTGGCGCTTGTATGCGACCTGAGGATAGCGTCCGAGAACGCCATATTCGGGCTCCCCGAGGTAGCGGTTGGAATTGTGCCTGACCTAGCAGGGTGCCAGAGGCTCCCCCGCATAGTCGGCTTGGGGAAAGCTAAGGAGCTCGTCATGACAGCCAGATTAATAGACGCGCGGGAGGCTGAGAGGATAGGCCTAGTTAACAGAGTTGTCCCACACGACAGGCTTGAGGGAGAGGTATTCCTCACAGCTAAGGCGATAATGATGAATAGCCCGCTCGCAGTCTCTCTCTCAAAGAAAATACTTAATCTAAGCTTCAACGTGGACATGGAGTCGCTACTGGACTACACAGCCTTGGCTCAGAGGGTATGCGTACAGAACGAAGATGTCCCGGGGAGGGTTAGGGAATATGTCAGGCGCCTAAAGGGAAGTTGATTGAGAAAAATTCAATAACGAACATATATTATTGTTGAAGTCGCATGAACATACAAAAAATTTAAATATGACATGATCTCAGTCTTACTAGAAGTTAGCTTGAAGGATGATCGGTATGAAGGCTCTTAAGGAAAAGCTGGCAAGCGCCTTGGAAGAAATGGAGGCATCCGACCCCGACATAGAAGCTTCGGCGGTAATCAGGAAGGACGGCCTCGTCCTAGCATCAGCGATAAAGCACGGCGACGAAAACCTCATAGCAGCGATGGGAGCAGCCCTCTACAACATAGGCGCCAGAGCAGTTAAAGAGATAACCATGGGAAACCTTCAACAGATTGTGGTAAGCGGCAAGGCGGGGACAATAATAATAGTTGGAGTGGACGACAAGCACCTGCTCACAGCGGTCACCCGGCCGGACGCCAACATGGGGCTAATTATAACAGAACTAGCGACAACAAGAGAAAAACTCTCAAAGGCACTTTAAACGCGAACCCAAAAAAGCGTAATGAAACCCCAAACTGATTAAAGATAAAGCCTCCTCGAAGACGTCAACTACTTTCCGTTTCCCTTTCTTATCTTTACTCTTCTCTATTTGCTTTCTTTGACCTTTTTGAGGAAGAAGTCGACAAGTTGCTGTGACGCCTCGGCTGCTGAGATCGCGCCCTTCTTTAGCCTTTCAATTATGTCTTCTGCTCTCCCATCTCTTGTCCCGCCCTCTCCACCCAGTATTTCGTCCATGGTGTCCATGAACTCTTCGAACACGCTTCTGTTACCTTTCCAGTTCCTGAGGACTTCACCATACTTTTCTATGAACTTGCGCCCTAAAAGTTCTAGATCCTCCTTGACAGGGTCGTCCTTGTCGGCATAGGCTATGAATATGACATCGTTCATTATGGTGTAGACGAACTTCTTGTTGCCCATTATTATGCTTTCAACTCTCTCCCCGTCTATCTGCTCGCCGAAGTTGAGTATCGCGCTCAAGAAGCCTGTGACAAGGTCATCATCAGCCTCGAGACTACCATACCTCCGGCTTATTAAGCACTCGCCACTTCTCCTCATAATGTAAATGTTATGTATCATCCCTAATCCCCGCGGGTTCCTAAGAACTGTTAGGAATCTCATGCCAATATAAGTTTTTTGGGGGAGAGCGATGTTAATGAAAAAACATCGCAACTATTATGATAGAACTCATAATTTTCAATCCTGCCAATTAGGTGAATCAAAAAGAATTACGAGTGTAAAAGCAACGTTTCTCATAAGTGAAGCACAAAAGCTTCGCTGATAATTCAAAAAGAACGAAAAGCTCACTGGCTTGCTTTTCCGCCTAATGCTTTTAGGAGAGGCATCAGCTTGAAGATTTTCTTGAGGGCTCCATCTGCGCCAACCCTTCTTGCCTCATCCGCGATCCGCTCCACGTACCCCCCCACGAGAACCGTCAACTCGTCTGCCTCTTTCCCTAAACCCTGAACCGCGTCTACCAGTCTCGAAACGAAATCCACGGTCTCCTCTAGAAACGCTTCGGAACCTCCAGTCTTCCTCAAATTCACAGCAACATTAACCACGTCGTCATATGCCTCCCTGACCGCTTGCTCAGCTCTCTCCCCCCTCTGAACCCTTTCAATACGTCTAAGCAAAACGCCAACTACATCATCTTTAATGTTCCAGAATCCACTTATGCTGCCCGGGTCAAAGAAGGCCGCCATAGCATACGGGGCCTCGCCTGAACCCCCCGAAACCAGGCAGGCGAACATTTCAACGTCCTTAAGGAACACTACCGTGTTGTACCCCCTCTCCATCCCCTTGGATCCCATGGCCATCCACATGTCGAGAGCAAGGTTCCACGTCAGCTCCTTAGGCATAAATCCCTGGGGGAACAGCTCCTCCACAACTGGTCCTATAGCATAGTCGAACCTGAGAAGGGCAACCCCCCGGCACTGGACTTGAAACCTGACTTCAACACTTGAACTCAAGCATGTTCCCCTCGCATTAGCCTGAAATTAGATCTGATTTTAAAACTTAAATGTTTTCCTTTCGGAATTGCGACTTTCTTAAAAATCATGCTTTTTTATTTGTGATGTTTCAACTCCGTTAGAGGTCCGCCTCGAATATCCTCTCCTCCAGCACTTGTGTCTTGACCCTTTTGAAGCCTGCGCTCTTCAGTGCTGCGGCCACGAGGTAGTTGATCGGGGAGACCGTGGCGTAGAGTGTTTTAACCCCCATTCTCAGAGCTATGTGGCCCAGCGTCTGTATCATGCTTAACCCTAACCCCCTT
>JAHAWR010000029.1:0-2756 GCA_018383835.1 Candidatus Jordarchaeia archaeon
TTCATTCGCGAGGGGGGGGGATGTAGTAGCGACCCATGCAGTAAGAGCGAAATGGCGCCGGAAGAGGTCGCATTCCTAGTTAGGATTGCCGCGAAGCTGGGTGTGAGAAGCGTCAAGCTAACCGGCGGGGAGCCGCTGTTATATAATGGAATCGAGGAAGTTGTTAGGATGATCTCTTCAATCGACAGTGTGCGCGACGTTTCTATGACAACTAACGGTGTCCTTCTCTCCGAGTGGGCGCAGACTCTAGCTAAAGCGGGGTTGAAAAGGGTCAACGTGAGCTTGGACACCCTTTCAAAAGAGAAGTATAAGAGAATCACGGGAAAGGATGCGCTTGAAAGAGTTATCGAGGGAGTGGACGCAGCCCTTAAAGCAGAATTAAAGCCCGTTAAGCTAAACATGGTTCTGCTGAGAGGGATTAATGTCTCCGAGCTTGGCTCGATGATCGAGTTCTCGAGGGCGCGGAGGGGAAGCATCCTTCAGGTAATAGAGCTCGTTCCGAGTGGGAGCCTAACGCTTGAAGAATACCACGTTGACCCCTCATTCGTCGAGAGGATGCTTAAAGAAAAGTCGACTAAAGTTGTTGTGAGGAAAATGCAGAGGAGAAAGAAGTTCTTCTTAGATGGAGGAGGGGAAGTCGAGGTTGTTAGGCCCGTCCATAACAGCGAGTTCTGCGCGAGCTGCAATAGGCTAAGGATAACCAGCGACGGAAAGTTGAAGCCATGCCTCATGCGAAACGATAACCTAGTTGATGTGTTAACTCCCTTGAGGCAAGGAGCGTCAGAGAAGGATATAGAGAAGCTTTTTGTTGAAGCGGTGAACAAGCGCTCCCCATACTACCACTAGAATAGCTCAGCTATGTCTAGGATCTGTATCGGCGTTTTCATCCTTTTAGCGCTTCTGCTCAGCATGTGCTCGCATAGTGGACATGAGGTCACTAGAAATTCGACATCAGCCTCTATAGCCTCACTGATCCTCCTATCAGCGATCTTAGCTGTTAGTCTAGGATGGACTATAGGTGCCCCACCCCCGCCGCCACAGCATATTGTGTTAAGCTTGTTATGCTTCAATTCAACCATAACAACGCCGGCTACATTTTCGATGATGAAGCGTGGTTCATCTATGATCCTTGAAAACCTTGCCAGGTGGCACGGGTCGTGAAAAGCCACACGCGCATTCAGACCCCGCGGAAGCAGCCTACCTTCATCCACACTCCCCGCTAGAAACCGGGTTAAGTGCTCCACCTCCAACTCAAAGTCAAAGAACTTTGGGTACTCTTTTGAGAAGGTTTCGTGACACCCCGGACACGCTGTGACGATTCGTTTAACTCCAGCCTCCTTAAACTTGCCCAATACTTGCTCACCATACGTCACGAATGCGTCGATTTGCCCAGATGCAAGAAGCAGGTTTCCGCAACACGGCTCATCTGGGCCAAACCACCCAACACCCCCAACTCTTGAAAGGACTTCACCTATTTTGTCAAGCTTCTCGGGAAGATATTGAGCGTAGCTGCAGCCAGCGAAGAACAACGTTTCGCCACCCCTCGGAAGCCTGAGAAACCTTCGAAGAGATTTAGAGTAAGGGTTACCGAAGTTGGCGATCATCTTTGCTGCCCTCTCGTGTTCGGGGTCAGTGTAGCCTAATCGTACCAGCTCGGCTCTGAGGGCTATTATGACGTCGACATTTTGCAGGGCACATTTATACATGCAGTACCCGCACGTAGTGCAGGCTGCAACCGCATTTAACAGTTCTCTGCTAGGTTTAACAACGCCTTCGGCGAGACCCCTAGCGATTATCATCTTTCCCCTGCTGGAGTAGGGTTCCAACCTTAACTCCTTAAAGAAGGGGCACCCCTCAACGCATTGGCCGCCGCCCTTTTCAGGGGCAGCTATAGCCGCACCTAGTCCTATTACACGTGTAAATATCTGGAAGGTACTTTTCGAGAAGCAAGCCTTCACGCCCCAAACTCTTCTTTTATCCATCTTGAAGTAAATTTCTTGCCTGGATTCAGGATTTTTTTAGGGTCGAAGACGCGTTTCACCTCAAGCATATAGTCGAGGGCTTTCCCGTGCTCGTACCTGTTGAAGCCGCCAAGCCGCTCCCCGTCACCTATGTATGTGCTCATCGTCCCTTCAAGGTCTACAGCCATTTTGCTCATTTCGGCGACGTAATTGTAGAAACGGCGCACCTCGTCGGGGTTTCCATCATCTACAAAGACCGCGAAGCTTATGCTTGGGCTCACCCGGTTAGGCCTCTGGTGGTAGATGCACATGCCAAGAACCTCTAAGCCGTTCCTGGCAGCGATCTCCAAATATCGCCGGTATGCTTCCTCTATACGTCCTACCGGTATCCCTAAGTCGGCGGCGCCGAACTTTTTCGTCCTCTGACTATCCGGCCACTTCTGTTTGAACGGCTCAAATTCAAGGAGGTGTTTACTCGTCCACCAGCTCTCAACCAGCTCTCTTTCCTTAATGAGGGCTCCTCCAGCTTCTCCTATGAGCCTTATAGCGTAGTTTCTCGAGAACTCAACAACCTCCCTGTCGCCGCCGAAGGAGAAAAACAGTATTGACTCAGCCCATTCGGGTATCTCAGGCTGCCTGCCATACTTCTGTCTGTAAGCGTGGGTGTAGAACTGGAGCCTTCTCTTGCAGTTGATGTGTGCGCTCTCTAGGCTTAACCCGGCTTGAATCATTCTCTCGAGCACCGAGATGGCGGAGGACAGGGACTTGAAGACCGCCGCCTCAACTACCCTTGTC
>JAHAWR010000029.1:2768-15048 GCA_018383835.1 Candidatus Jordarchaeia archaeon
AAAACTCTCAGTGTTGCCTCAGTTACTATTCCGAGCGTGCCCTCCGCCCCCACCATAAGCCAGTGAAGCTTATATCCTGTAGAGGAGCATAAAGCCTTCCGGTGTCCCAACCTCACCACTTCGCCCTTACCGGTAACGACCACGACGTCCAGCAGGTAGTCCGCCAGCTTACCATACTTTATTCCAAATGTCCCATCGTTGTCACATGATATGGCAGCCCCAACAGTCGACACAGGTTTACTTTCAGGGTCGTGAGGCCACCACAAGCCGTGCTTCGCCAGTTCCTCGTTTAGGGCTGAAACGGTGACCCCCGCCTGGGTCACCACGACCATGCTCTCCTTATCTATCTCTAGAATCCTGTTGAGGCCGCGCGTATCTATCAGAATGCAGTCCTCAACAGGAACGGCGCCACCTCCCATCCCCGTCCCACCCGCAAACGGGACAACAGGTATGCCGCTTTCATAAGCCACCCGCACTACCTCTGCTACCTCATCGGTGCTTGTTGGCCTAACAACCACGCCAGGCATCGAGTAGTCGCCAGCTGGCCTAGGTGACCAGTCCCTGCTATAGGCGAACCTTACGAAGTCTTCGGTAAACACTTTGTCTTTACCCAGTCGCCTCCTCAGCTCGCTTACAACAAGGTCGTCCACGCTACCACCTTGACGGCGTTCAACGGCTACATTACAATACCGTTAATGATAAAGATTTTTATTACTCCAACGTGAAAATAAAGTTTGGAGACGATTGGAAGTGTGTTTAGGGATCTACTTTTGGAGTTTGTGTATGGGGTGTTTGTATGGCGAAAAGAGATTACCCCGAGAAGGAGCTTTCCGCCCTGATTTCAGAGTTTGAGTCAGCCATGAAGAAGTGTCAAACAGCGGTTTCCAGCTTTTTCGAGGCGGTTTCAGCTATGAGCCTCAACAGTAACAATAGCGCGGGTGAGGTAGCTAGGAGCGCCAACGGTGCATTAGATGCCTTATATGATATTTATGAGTTGCTTTTCGTGCTTGAGGACACTGCGGAGAGCGCCGCTGGCTTCACTATAAACGACGACGAAGAGAAAGTGGTTTGGAGCGTTGTACGGACAGTTAGGAGCGTGAGGGAGAGGGTGGAGCTGCTCCAGAAAAACGTGAAGAACTATCTCAAAGCTGCAGAAACACCCAACTTGGCAGCTCTCGCAAGAGAGGAGCTTGAAAAAGAGGTTAAAACATTCAATCACACTATGAGCGGTTTAAGTGAGCGGGGAAACGAGTTCTTAGCCATGCTTCGGTCAATATATGAGAAAGCAAGGGCTGGACGCCTACCCTGAGCTACCTTCCTCCCCGCTCCCTTCTCTCCTTTTGCTGCCTCTGGTTAACGTCCTTATAATTGTTGCAGCCATCGAGAAGCTGAACACTATGGGAAGCAAGAGGACTAACACTATTTCTGGCTGTGCAACCTCCAAGCTCTCGACTACAAGCAACGGGGCGCCTACTTGACGCAAAACGAAGAGTGCCGTGAAGCAGATGAAGGAGAGTGCTATGACTCCGCACACTCTTAGAAGCATGCCGGTCAGTGAAGACCTTATTAGCGAGGTGACCTTTGGAGCGGCATCCTTAGTGCTTAGGGTTAAGCGAGCGTCAGGCACTCTTAGGAAAACGTCTTCCACGTATGCTTTGAGTATGCGCATGTCGTGGAGAGCTTCAACCCTTGCTGCCTCCGGCTTGCTGAAGATCTTCATTTCGGCAAGCCTTTCAAGGAGTATTGAAGCTTCCTTGCTTAGGGTAACTCTTTCTCTTAGTTCTATCATGCTGGAAGCCGCCGCTAGCTCCTCAACAACCCTTAACTGCCTCTCAACTTTCTCGCCTCTTTCTGAGGCTTGAGAGATTATCTCTGAGATGTAGACTAGAAGGAGCCCGGCTTCGATGTAGAGATAGCATGCAAGCGCCGAGAAGAAGAGAGGTGACATCAGGAACCTGGCAAGCGCCCCCGACGCGCCTCCGAAGAGGAGTTGCTGGAATATGACGTTCGGCGTGAGGAAAATGCTTGTAAGAGGGGTTCCCATGTTTACATGCCCTGTTAGAGCTGCTAGTCCAAAAGAAGACTGAATAGAGATGAAGGACGAGAAGAGGTACTTGGTTTTTACCCTCAGTAGGAAGAGAACACCTGTTATAATGGCGCTGATGGCTAAAACTTGAAAGAGAAGGAAGTATATCGACCAGACACATGATGTTGCGGCGTAGCTGAGAACTATCCACCTAATTGATGGCCAGAACAGCAACCACTGCTCCGGAGGAAAGGCAGCGATAATGTAGGCTAGGGGTATAGGAAAGAAGCGAATTGCCGCCGTGAATGTTTCAACAACAGCCTCTGTAAGAGCCAAATAAATGAAGAACTCCGGGTTGAGAAGCCAGAGGAGCGGGGGTATAGTGGATTCAACTATGAGCGATGTGAAGGAGCTCATTAGAATAGTCAAAATCACATTAATAAAGAGCCAAATTCTCCACGCCGTTAATCCCAGTAAGCCCGGATCCCAGACGTAAACCCAGAAGTTTTCATATTTCATGTAGGGCTGAATGTTCATGAACACAGTGGCGAAGGCGGCGGCGAGCAATACTACTGCCGTCACCCTCACGCTAAGTTGAAGCGTGTTAAACCTTGCTTTTTGGAGGAGGCTTTCGCTTAACGTAGTGCGATCCCCCTTCTCTTGGCGCTTAAATACTGGCTCACTATTGCTGGCAGGAAGTCGTCTGGCCCAACATCAACAACCTTCACATTCATCCTAGCCAGCTCGTCGCCCACTTTTCTCCTGAACTCTAAGAGTTCCTCGGATATTGCTTCCGCGAGAGCTTTGTCGACGGGGGATAAGGCTTCGGGGTAAACTTCAAACCATGGCCCGAACGGGGACAGAACCAGCAGGTGATTTCGGTGCGCTCTTATGAGCTTAACGGCTTCAACTATGTCGCCTGCTTCTCCTTCAAGGTCACTGATCAATATGTAGAGCATCCTTCTAGGCGAGCGCCTTATAATCCACTCGACGGACTCTTTCATGTGTGTTCCGCCAGTGGGCTCCACGAAAGCTAAGGCTTCAAGTATCTTGTAGAAGTAGTCTTTCCCCGGCTTTGGGGGGACATACTGGTATACTTTATCTGAGAAAGCTGCGAGTCCTACTTCGTCTCTCCGCTCCAGGGCGACCTTAGCTAGCATGACTGCCGCTCTTATTGCGAAGTCAAGCTTGGTGTTGTCGGGGAGCCCGCCGCCCATGCTACTACTGCAGTCGAGGAGAATCATTATTTTGATGTTGCGCTCACTTTCAAACTCTCTAACTATTAGGTCGCCTGTTCTAGCCGTGGCTTTCCAGTCTATGCGACGGAAGTCGTCCATTGGGAAGTAGTCGCGTAGACCAAAGAACTCGACGCCGATGCCCTTCTGCCTAGTCCTGTGTATACCAAAGAGCCTCCCGAGAATCCTCTTGGCGCCCAAGGCTTCAAGCTTCCTCACGTCCTTGTAGGACGGGTAAACTAGAATCTCAGTGTAAGCTGGGATCTCCTTTTCCTCGAAAACCATGCCCATTCTATCCTTCATAGTCAGCTTCGTTGGGCCTATCTTGTGGAGGCCCCTTTTCCTGCATTGGAGTATGTATGAGAACTTTACTTCGTCGCCTGGATCCAGCCTCGTTGATATCTTGTTCTCGCCGAGAGCCAGCGTAAAAACTTCAGGGTATCTGTCCTCCACCTCAAGATAATCTATTTTCATTCGCCCCTTATTGGAGACAGATACCGTAACGTGGACGAACTCCTCGGCGAACACTTTCTCCTTGTCTAGGGTCCTCTTAACTTCTACTCTCTCGAAGTTGGCTGATAGGGTGAAGTATGGCATGCTGACGACGGAGGCTATAGTGAGCATCACCCCCAGCAAAACGAGGAAGTAGTTTACGGTGGAAAAGCCGAAAACCAAGATGAATATGCCAGTTACTATGGTTACGCCGCCCCTCGCCGTCAGCATGGAAAAGCCTCCTAGAATGGGACAGGAGTCTCCTCGAGTAGGCGCTCAACTATTCTATCGGCGGTTATCCCTTCAAGCTCGGCTTCCGGCCTCATTATCAGCCTGTGGGCGAACGTCTGCTTCGCTATAGTCTTAACGTCGTCGGGTATGACGTAGTCCCTGCCGTTCAACGCCGCCCTAGCCATGGCCCCCTCCATCAGGACTATGGATGCTCTGGGGCTTCCCCCCAGCAGTATCTGGGGGTGCCTCCTAGTTCTGATCACTAGTTCTCTTATGTAGTCCATTATTTCTGGGGCGGTATGGACTCCCTTAACTACTTTCTGCATCTCAACTATGAGCTCCGGTGAGGTTACCGGGTTCACGTCCTCCACGCTCGCGTTGATTTTCCTCCTAAGAATCTCTACCTCCTCGTCCTCGGATGGATAGCTTACCGTTAGTTTGAAGATGAACCTGTCGAGCTGGGCTTCCGGGAGCGGGTAAACTCCCTCCGAGGTTTCTATGGGGTTCTGTGTCGCTATGACGATGAACGGCGAGGGTAACGGATGGGTTACACCCTCAACTGTAACCTGCCTCTCCTGCATAGCCTCGAGTAGAGCGGACTGTGTTTTCGGTGGAGCTCTATTTATCTCGTCCGCCAGTATGACGTTCGCAAATATGGGGCCAGGACGAAACTCAAACTCCCCACTCTTCTGGTTGAAGACGTAAGTCCCTATGATGTCTGATGGAAGAAGATCCGGGGTGAACTGAATCCTCTTGAAAGAACTGCCCAGAGTCTTCGCAAATGTTTTAGCCATAAAGGTCTTTGCAACCCCTGGAACCCCTTCAAGGAGAACGTGTCCGTTGCACAACAGTGCTATAAGCAAGTTTTCGAAGATGTCGAGCTTCCCAACGATGACTTTCCTGAACTCTTCCATTATGGCTTTGGCGAAGGACTGCACGCTTTCAACATTAAGTTCAACCTCGCTTTTCAACCATAACCGCCTCCATTATTTTTTTCATAACAAAGAAGTGGTTAAGGAAAGTCTCGGAGTTCATGTAGATGGGCTTCTCCCCCCTTTCTATGGCCTCCCACTCTTCAAGGAAACGCTTAAGCTGCGTCCTCCTCATGGCCGTAACAACGTCAGATAACACTCTTACGGCAGCATCAACACTGTACTCTTTCAGCTTAAACCGCCTGACCAAGTGTCTCTTCATCCTCCTGTAGAGTAATTTAAGGGCGTAGCCGTATTGCTTGTTTTCCTTGTACCATTCAAGCCTCTCCGTGAGGAATGTCTTTCCCCTCTTGAGGTAAACCGCCGTCGGACCCATCTCCTTTGGCTTACCCCTCGGCAGCCACCTCCAGATGGAAAACACAATTAACGCAGGGTATATCGGAGCTAGGAACCAGTTAGCACTAGCCCAGTCAATGTATCCTAGGATGCTGCCGAAGAGCTTGCCGTAGGAGTAGTAGTACGGTGCAGCTAAGTGGGCTTCGTCGAAAACCACCAGGTTGCTCTCTCCCCCCTCATTTCTTCTCGAAAGCCAATCGATAATGTTAATGGCGAAGCGGAGGTTGTCTCCCCTCAGCAGCATGTCGTTGTTAAAGATGCTTGGGTCGCTCACCACAACTATTCTGCCCTTACCATAGCTTACATTCTGTCCTCCTACCTCAAAGCCCATGCTTTCGAGGTCGTAGACAGCAACAACTGTCGCACTTGGAAGAAGTTCAAGTGGGTCCATCTGCCCGTTTCTGTTCATGTCAATAAACGCGGGGGAGAGAGCCGCGGCTTGGTTTTCCGGCGGAACATTCCAGAGAGCCGTTGGCCAATTAAGTATTATCTGTCTCACGTCCTTGAAAATCGGGTGCGATGTGTTAAACTCGGTAACAGCTGGCGTGTACGTCCACGTGCTCACTCCCCCCGTGTAGCTTCCGAGGAGAGGGGCATTCCAAAATTGTGGTGAGGGAAGCCCGAGAGAATAGAAGAGGAGCATGGTGAATATGTTGCCGGTTCCGAAGTCGTCGGCGATGAGCAGCCCTCCGCCCTTGCGGACAAAGTCCGCTAGTTGTATGGCCTCTAGAGGGTTTATGAAGGATGACGGTGCTAGTATCACTACTGTGGTACCTTCTGCTCTACTTAGGATGCTTAGCGACGAGAGTAGGGGGCGCACGTCGTACCCGTTTCTGGTGAGTTCTATTCTGAGCATGAAGCATCCGTTCCACGCTGTATTGTAGAGAGAGAAATCTTGCAGCTTTATGTTCTGGGCATACCCCGGTATCAGGGGCAATACGAGCTGGGCCCATACCAGTATGAAGACGCAGATGTAGACGGCGGTTTTCACTTTACCCAATGCTAACCGTTCCTCCTGTGACTTCATTGTATATTTCGTTGAAGGTTTTTGCTGCCTCCTTGTAGTCGGAGCTTGTGATTTCATGCTTACTGAAGCGTGCTTTCTCGAATAACTGGGTTATCGTGTTGACCAGCTTTGGTGGTAAACCGCTCTTCACCGCTTTTCTAGCAACGTCACGCGTTGTCTCGTGAGGGGCACGCTCCACCTTCAGATAGGCGTTTATAAGTTCGATGTACATCCTGTAAATCTGGATCACCGCTTCTTTATATCTGCCTGCCTTAGCCAGCTCGTCTAGTGCCTCAAAATCCCACGCCGGCTTAGGCTTCTTGGCGCTGACCGTCCTCATCCGGGACATGTAAACGTAGATTATGAGAAGTGAGAGAGCCGCTAGAACCCCGACAATAAGTAGTGGCAGAACCGGGGAGGAGCCACCAACCTGCAAGGCATAAATCAAAGCCACCATATAACCCTCCATGAGGTTTTCTTTCACAAGCAAAGTTCTAACCATTGCCGAGTCTCCACTATCGACCACAACGTAGATTGTAAGGTCCCCCTCGGCGGCGTCACTTGGCACGTTATATGTGATGGCGCCATTGCCGCTCTCGTTGGTCGTTGATGATCCTATGTTGAACGTCATGTTCCAGTAAACGGTGAAGGTGCGTCCCACAACAGGGTTCCCATTTGGGTCCAGGACGCTGACACTGATTGTTAGAGGCTTACCTATAACCACCTTGCCGGGAACTGACAACATGACCTCTGCATCATTAAAAACGTGGATTTTCACGGAAAACTGGGCTGCCCCAATGGTTTCATTACCAGGATAACTCACAGTCAGAGTTGAAACACTGTTTACAGGGAACAGGGAGAGGTCGCTCAGCGTGATATTGAGAAGGCCATCCGCGTCCGTGATGCCATTTGAGAGAGGAACACCGTTGTAATAGACCGTGAAGTTCAAGCCGCCCAGCGGCGTCTGAGATGCGCCGTCAACAACCCTAGCAGTTATGAAGGCGCGCTCACTAGGCATGAAGGAGCCCACGAGGGGTGCAAGTTGCTTCACACCAATACCAAGTAACGATGAAGAAGAGAAACCGGATAATATAATGGATGGCTTAACTTTAACTTGAACATTTACGGAGTTGCTCATTGCAGCAAGGGTTTCATTACGACTTTCAACTTCAACAGTATATGTTCCCGGCGACAAAGACGGAACAGGCACGCTACAACTGAAGAAGCCACTGGCATTGGTCCTCTCGCTAGCGTCGTACGTGTAAACTACGCCACTCGCATTGGAAAACTTGAACCTGAGCATCACGCCAGCCACAGGAGCATCATTCTCGTCCCAAACGTGTCCGCTGAACAGTGCTACTTCACCCTTGTAAACCTCCGCCGTGTATCCCTCAATGAGGATCAAACCCCCGGAGTAGACCAGTATCCTTCTATTCTCAGAAGTTGACCCTAGCACTCGCCCACTGCCACCAAATGTGGCATTGGCAGTATAGTAGCCTAATGAGTTCACGCTAACTGTTATGTTATAAGTGTACTTACCGTCGCCTGCATTGCTTAACGTGTAGTTGCTTCCATACCAGCTTACGTAAACCTCCGCATTTATTATAGGCGTAGAGTTGTCCAGTGAAAGCTGCGCTGTGAACGTCAAGGTCGTCCCGTTTTTGACTGCTTGAGACGGTTCAAGCGCTAAAGTAATGTGGGAGCGAGCGTAAATACTAATCGTCACGTTGGAGGAGTGGGAGCCGCCAAACCTGCCAGAGTATACAGCTTGGAAAGTATAGTCTACTAAATCCAGACTCATGCTGTCTGGGTAGTAGTACTCGAAGTATCCGTTAGGGTATGTAGTGACAGAGCCCACTTCACTGCCGTTTCTCATGATTTGGATGGTAGCATTTGGTATCCCCTTCATTGACCCGCTGTAAACTGGGTCGTAAAGTGTGCCGTTCACTTTTACCGTTCCATCGCTCCTTATGAGTGTGGTACTACCATATGGTGCTGTGGACGTTATTGTTGTGTTCATGGCTGTGGTGCCATTTAGTATGGTTCCCGCCGTGTAGTTGCACGCTATCAGAGGACTACCAGGTTCATTTGACGAGTGAACTTTTGCAACTATCGTTATGTTTCCTATTTTCACTTCACTACCGACTGTTATCAGGACGGATACGCTTCCACTGGTAGTCGTTCCGCTACCTTTGTAGTATTCCTGCTTCATCCACGAGTCGTACACATAGATGTCTACGAGGAGGTTGCTTTGCAGGGCTCCGTCCTTTGTCACGGTGACCGCCACGCTGAACTGTCCTCCTCTGTTCACGATGTATGGGGAGGATATTGAGACGTTGAAGTTGGTGCGCTGGACGTTCGGGTCGCTCCTCGGAAGCTTGCCCCAAGAAAGTAGCCCATCATCCTGGAAGGTTATGGGTAGTGGTAGTGGGTCCGGTATTGGGTCGAATGATACCCAGTAGCCTTCCCCATTTCCCGTCGGTATCCACACTTCGGCCCAAGCGTGGACTAGGCTGCTCCTTGCCTCGTGTACTCCTCCGTTGTTTATGGGGCGGGTTAGATAGCCTACGACTAACCTTGCCGGTATTCCTTTGCTTCGCATGGCCATGGTGAACGTTGAGGCGAAGTGTATGGGGGTTCCTGACTTGCTGGTCAAGAACCAGACGATGGGATCCCCGCTGGCCTGCACTCCATTTAGGAGGAGTGAGACATCGTAGACGTACTCTCCTGACGTTAGTCTGTTGAGTGCGTTCAGGGCTGTCTCGTAGGCGTTGCTGCCGTTGGTTATCGAGTTTACAAAGCTTATGAAGGTCTCGTTTGACTGCAGGCTGTTGGGGATTTGCAGGTATTGCTCCATTCCTGGGGGTATGTTGCCCTGCGGCTGCTTAGCGTTGTTCCTTATGCTCGCCAAGTCCAAATTATAGGTTGCCACTGTGTAGCGGATGGTCGATGTTC
This sequence comes from Candidatus Jordarchaeia archaeon, assembly GCA_018383835.1. GTDB lineage: Archaea > Asgardarchaeota > Jordiarchaeia > Jordiarchaeales > Freyrarchaeaceae > DTBI01. Next base: position 12,042 of record JAHAWR010000029.1, read on the forward strand.
CGTGTCCCGTGAAGACGGCGTTCAGGTAGAGGTTGTTTAGGTTGTCGCTGAGCAGTGTTGCGCTGACCAAGTCCCCTTGAAGGGACGAGATGGCGTATTCTGTGCCGCCGAGGACATATGGTCCGGGGAACGGGAACGGAAGAAGAGTGGTCAAGTTAACTTGGTGCTCTAGATTAATGAGAGCCGTGTAGTACCACACTGTGCCATAGAAGTTTTCCAACTCCGTTTTTGTCCAAGTTTGCAGCTCGTAGGTTGTCTGGTTGCTGCAGCCCCAGTCTCCATCATAATAGTCGAAGGCTTTGAGCCTCCAGTATCTCACCGGTGAAGACGGATGTTCAGGAGTGGCGTTAAAAACAGGGCGGTCATCTTTCAGTCCATAGCTGAAGAGGCCTATTGGGCCTAGGCTTCCTACGAGGTTTAGGGGGATGTTAAATTGTTGTTCGAACCACCACCCCATACCTGAAGGAGGAGGTATTGTTGGGGGTGGTGTTGGGTCGAAGGGAACCCATACTCCAGAGCCGGAGGTTGGCACCCAGACCTCCACCCACGCATGAAGATTGTAAGCCTTTATGATGTATTTTAGTCTCCCGCCTGAGTAGTCTGTTTCTGCGTAGCCGTCATAGTATCCTATTACGAGGCGGGCTGAGACTCCTAGGTAGCGTAGTGTTGTGGCAAACGTTGAGGCGAAATCTATGCATGTGCCCACCTCGTTTTCGAGAAAAGCGACAACCGGGTCCTTGTCTGGCAGTGGCCTGCCGTCGAGGAGGAGCATTATGTTATTAGTGTATTTTCCTGAGAGTAGTTCGGCTTGGACTGCTAGGGCAAGCTCGTAGGCGTTTCTTCCCACTCCTTGGAAGCCTTGGGCGAAGCTTGTAAATGTTGGGTTTTCTCTGAGCTGTTGTGGAAGTTGTGTGTATATGTTGCTTATTGCTGGTGGGGTATATGATGCTGGCAGGGCGTTGCTAGCGATCCATGTGATGTTAGGTGGAATCCCCGCTATGGAATATACTATTTCAGAGATCCCGTTTGAGGTGAAGAAGAGAGTTACTCGGGAGTTATTGTATTCGTCCCGTTCAAGCTCGATCTTTAGGTCTCCTTGAGAGGACGTTATGTTGATGAAGTATGGGTCCGGATATAGTGTTGGGAGAGTTGTCGAGGAGAGAGCTTTGTGACTTAGGTTCATCCTAACGGAGAAGAACTGACTCCCTGGGGGAAGAGAGGAGGGGGATGTTAAGTTCGTCGGGTATGTTATAAGCTGCGTCTTAAACCAGTCCCCCTCGCCATAGTAGTCGAACGTTGAGACCTTCCAGTACTGGTGAGGGTAGCTTGGATCTTGCGGTTCCACCACCATGATTATTATCGACGGGTCTATGAGGCCGGAGTAGAATGCATGTATTGGAGGTATATAGTTTATTGGTATGTTTCGCAATTCATCTGGTATTCTGAAGGGTGGAGGATTTCTGAATATTTGCTTCCACCAGTCCATGTTCAGACTTAAAGTTATTGGGGTAGATAGGGTGTAAGGTATGTGGTGGAGGTAGCTTGGAAAGAGTAGGGAACTTAGTGGGGGGAGAAGCCCTCCTTGTATGCTCAGGTTCGCTAAAATGGAGTAGCCTGCCGTAGCTCCTATGAGCAAGCCTATTATTAGTAGTGCGGTTAGTGCCTTTTTCGCGCTGGATGCCATGAGTAGCCACCACGGATGGGAACCTTTGCCACATTCTAATTTCTGTTTACATTCTAATAAATTCTCTCAAGATAAAATTTCTAGGAAAAACACCACCAAATATAGTGTGAAAACTTTTGTTGTGTTGTTTTTATTAGAGAAAATAGCGCTTTTTCGAAGAAAAAATTTCAAAGCTAATCTAAGGAATCTTGAATTAGTTTTGAGTCTCGTCGAAATGTTTCTTTTTCTGCTGGAGGAAACAGTTTACATTATGAGAGGCGAATAGGTTAATTTTTATGATGAGATTTTTCCAGTGGACTTTGAGGTGTTGGAATGGTGATTCAAATTGGACGGTGGAGGGGGGCTAAATGTTCTAAATTGACAATGAAAGTATGGTATATAAATGCCGCTTGCGTTTACATTTTTAAACCACTTTGAATGAGGCTTTATGGAAGCTGTTTTGTCTTTATGATTAGCGGTATGATTAAAAGGTAGGAGTTCGCCGTTGTTAGCAGTTTTCAAGTAGAAAGGTTTAAATAGTTGTAAGTATAGATAAGTTATTGATGGGTGAGGGACTCTACACACTCAAAGAAGCTAAGAAGCTTCTTGGAGCCACTACACAATGATTTCGGAAAGAAAGGTTTCTAAAGTGATGATCGCCTACGAAGACAGGTTAACGAGGTCTGGATTTAAAACTCTGAGAAGTTGGAACCGAGATAGAAGTGTAATCACGAAGCGAAGCCGCAAGAAGAGCCCACCGACGATCTACAACTATTCTCTCCTTCGCTGGAAAGCTTTAAGGAGCCATAGATATAGGTATAAGGAGGGTTAGCGGTGTCAGAGTGCTCATATCAAGTTAGGTCCTACAAAGTAAAGCACAACTACGAGGTTAAAGAGTTCTTGGAATCTTATAGATGGATGCTTCAGAGGGCGATCGACGGGATTTGGGAAAACATAACTTGGAAGGAGAAGGTCATCAAGAGGAGAAGGTTGATTCCGATGATTCCGAAGAGTAGCGAGTTCAAGCGGAACTTAAGGGACTCTTTGCTTAGAGACTGGGTTTTCTGCGCTCACTACGTTGACTCTGCAATCAAGCAAGCTTATTCGATTCTGAAGTCTTGGAGGAGGAACTACTTGAAGGGGAGAAGGGCGAGAGCGAAGCCTGTCGTTAAGAAGAAGTTCGTCAGAGTGAAGGAGACACTGTACTCCTATAAGGACGGTAGGATCAAGATAAGTATTAGGCCGTTCGAAGAGCACTTGGTTTTCGATGTCTCGAATGCTTGGTTCTGGGGTAGGGCTAAGGGGGAGATGGGAGAGCTAATCCTCAACGAGAAGTTTCTGATC
>JAHAWR010000029.1:15061-15208 GCA_018383835.1 Candidatus Jordarchaeia archaeon
TCAAGCAGAGGGTTGGGGAGCCGAAAGGGATAATTGTGTGGGATTGTAATGAGAGGAGCCTCGACGGCTTCAACCCAGAAATAGGATGGGTAAGAGTAGACCTTGGAAGGCTCTTCCACATACATAGGGTTTATGAGTTGAAGAGGC
>JAHAWR010000165.1 GCA_018383835.1 Candidatus Jordarchaeia archaeon
TAAAAAAAAGAGGACGAAAAGCTTTCAAGTTCACTCCTACTGGCATGTTCTTTCCTGGTAATCTTTACCCTATGATTCAAACGTTCGAGGGAGAAAAATGGGACATAGAAAATATCATGCTCCGAAAAGAGGGAGCTTAGCTTATCTGCCGAGAGGTAGGGCACGCAGGCCTGTTGCTCGCGTCAGGAACTGGCCTTCATACTCGGGACCGCCTACGCTGCTAGGCATGCCCGGCTACAAGGCAGGAATGACACATGCAATAGTAGTGGATAATAGAAAAAGCAGTCCATACTATGGAAAAGAGCTGGATCTTCCAGTAACTGTCTTGGACACCCCTCCCATTAATGTTTTCGCAGTTAGAGTCTACGAGTACACCCCATATGGCTTAAGGACGCTAAGTGAGGTTTGGTCGCCTAACCTTTCAAATGACCTAGCCAGAAAGATCTCGTGCAGGAAACTCTTCGAATATAGCGCCGAGGAGAGGCTTGAAAAGTTCAGGAAAAACCTTGACTACGTGCTAGACCACATGGACAGAGTTAGCGAGGTGCGCGTCCTAGCTCACACCCAGCCCAGACTGGCGTCCGTCCCAAAGAAGAAACCGGAGGTTTTAGAGATAAAAGTTGGGGGCGGCAACGGGGCTAGGGATCTGCTTCTCTACGCTTCTCGCTTCCTAGGAGAGGAGCTCCACGGGTACGTTGCGGAAAGGCTTGGAGTAGGCGCCTCCCAGCTTCAAGTACCCAGCACAGTTAGCGTGAGAGATGTGCTTAGTGAGGGCAATTACGTTGACGTCCTCGCTGTAACCAAGGGAAAAGGCTTCCAAGGCCCGGTCAAGCGCTGGGGGGTTCGAATTCTACAGCACAAGTCTAGGAAAACGAAGAGGGGTGTCGGAACGCTAGGCGCATGGCACCCCAACCGTGTACCGTATACGACGCCGCGCGCTGGGCAAATGGGGTATCATCAAAGAACCGAGTACAACAAGTATGTTCTAAAAATAGGCAACGTTAACAATGAAGGCGAGAACATAAACCCGGAGGGCGGCTTCCTGAGGTATGGGTTGGTGAAAGGCGACTATGTGCTACTTGTTGGGAGCGTTCCAGGACCTACTAAGCGCTTAGTCTTCATGCGTTACCCCATAAGACCTCCGCTGAAAGGGTTTGTAGAAGTGCCAATAATCTCCTACGTAAGCACGGAGTCTAAGCAGGGTGTATAAGTATGACCGTCGGCAAAATAAATATTTATAGTCTCAAAGGGGAGCCTATTAGAAAGGTTCCTCTACCAAAGGTTTTCCTCACGCCAATCAGGCCAGACCTTATAAGGCGAGCAGTGCTTTCCATACTTAGCGCTAGACGGCAACTTCACGGCGTTGACCCTATGGCAGGAAAGAGGACGACGGCGGAGTCTTGGGGCACTGGTCATGGGTTGGCTAGGGTTCCAAGGGTTAAAGGCCACCGTTACCCGGCTGCAGGCAGAGGCGCATTCGTCCCCATGGCTGTGGGCGGCAGGAGAGCTCACCCGCCTAAATCCGAAAGAGTTTTCATTGAAAAAATAAACAGGAAGGAGAAGAAGCTTGCCACATGCTCGGCTATAGCCGCAACCGCGGACTCGGAGCTTGTGAAGGGTAGAGGACACCGCATCGATAGTATACCTGAGATACCCTTAGTGGTCACGGATGACATACAAAAGTTGAAGAGCGCTAGGGAGTTCAGGGAAGTACTAACAGCTCTCGGATTGTGGAACGATGTCCTGCGTGCCAAGCGGCGCATGGGTAAAGTGCGTGCAGGGAAAGGAAAAATGCGGGGGAGAAGAAGAAAAAGGGCGCGCAGCGTCCTCGTAGTTGTCGAGAAGGATGAAGGGATACTTAAAGCCGCCAGAAACTACCCCGGAGTTGACGTAGCCCTCGTTAGGAACCTGAACGTTGAACTACTAGCGCCCGGAGGACACCCTGGAAGGCTAACCATATGGTCTGAGTCTGCTCTGAAATCGCTAGACAATTTTTTCCCTGTCAAAGAAAATCTTCTAATAACTCAATCATAACAATTTTGCCCCCTCTTTCTTTGATGAAGACCTCATTTTTAATTGGGAACTTGTCGCGTCTGGGTTTTTGTATTGTTTAGGATAACTTACGAGCGTGCAGTTCATGGTTCGCTAGACAACTTTGCAGCCTTGCAAATTTGTTACACGCATATACTTTCAAAAGTGGTTCGGAGCTTAAAAAAGAGATCATTCAGGCTCTGTTTCCTTTAACAGATGTTAGAAGTTTTCGCATCTGTTGCGGCGTTTTATATATCATTGGTAAAGGAGAGATCATGGGAGGGTAAGGTTTTGCGGAGGATAAGGGTAGGCATTGTGGGTTAGTTGGTACGTATCACATGTTCACCCTTAAGAGCTTATGTGAAGCTAGTCTTCTAGACGTGGGCTTCAGGGCAGTGAGCGATGTTGACGCGCGGAGGATGAATCGCTTCGTATAAGCTTCGCTTCTCTAAAGCTTATAATTACGTTCTTCCGATGGGGGAGGGTTCCAGACTAAGTATGGGTAAGTGTTGATCCATACTTAGTCCTTGGGGTTCACAAGCCTCAAAGCCCCTCACGAGCTCATCGGAGCCTTGCATCAGCCTCACCCCCCGTCAGGGTGAACCCACCCCACCCCATCACAAGCCCAACGAATGCTTCGGAGACGGGGAAAGACCCTCCACCTGAAGATATAAGTTTAAGCATGCGTTAAGCTGCCTATCTATTTTTAACCCACAGCTCTTGCACTCGTAGAGTG
>JAHAWR010000166.1 GCA_018383835.1 Candidatus Jordarchaeia archaeon
TACTTAGCTCTTCCCTCTCGGGCTCGTCGAGGGCTTTCGGGGGGAACCCGGCTCCCCACACCCAAAGATTCAAAACTGCGACAACGTCTCTATCAATTACTAAGGTACAGTTTTCGCACTTCATCAACCTGCCCTCATAGGCTACCATGCAGCCAGAGCAGAGGGGACAGGTCTTCGAGGAATTTTTAGGGTCAACATATCTCACGTCTAATCCGAGCCACTTAAGCTTGTATTCGAGCATGAACTGGAATGTTCGAGCATTCCATTTTGAGAGCTTCCTGTTCATCTCCTTCGAGCCGTTAAGAACGTTATCCTTTATTCCCTTCAGATCCTCAAAAATTGCTCCACAATTATTATCTCTCAGCTCCCTTACTATCTGCGTGGTGAGCTTGTGCATGAAATCTTTAGCCCTATTCCTTTCACGTTTAGAATACTTCTCAAGGAGCTTTTTCGACGTCTTTGGCTTCCTGGCAAGCTTCTGGATTCTCTGCCTTTTTACCTCGTAAGTTCTGTGGATGTGGTATAGCTGTCTTAAATCGTAGCGCTTGATTTCTCCATTGACGAAGGCGGTTATGTTTGTCAGGTTCACATCGAATGAAGCCCACTTCCCAGCTTTTGGCTCGACTTTCTTTTTCAGAGTGATTATTAGTTCGTTTTCAGTTATGATAGCTCCGCCTACCCATCAAAGTCTTTTGGAATCCATGGATACTTGTTAAGGTCGACTTCAAGATACCTTTTATGCGGCTCTACACTCACCTTCAGAGCTCCACCCCTAAAGCTGACCAAACTACTCTTAGCGTAAACTGTCTTCCTCGTTACTTCAGGCTTGCTCTTTGCTTTCCCTCTGTTATAGAGCATGATCCATCCCTTGACGAGACCAATAACTGAATCTATCGCAGAGTCAACGTAGTGTTTACTGAATTTCCAGTCTTTTAACAAGTCGTTTCTGAGCCTTTTCCTGTCTTCGCTTTTGAGCTTTAGGTGAGCCTTCTTCGAGATCTTCACGTAGGAGAAAATGAAGTTGAGAGCCCTCTTCTTAACTAAAAAATAAGCTTCGATCAGGTCCTTCGGAGCATCTATTGGGATTCTGTAGCTTTTAACGGCTTCCATCTTTCTATCTCGCTTTTCGGGTGGCGGAGCTTTCCAGTTGGGAGCTTTACAGCTTTGATTATCCCCTTCTTTTGCCACTTCCAAAGCGTCTTCACCGATATTAACATCTTAGTAGCATCTCTAGGGCGTAGGAGCTCTTCTTCCATCAAAGAGGCTATGGAGTCTAATCAGCATATAAACCTTTCTGCCAAGAAACTGCTGACTACGGCGTCAATGATCCTGGGGGGGTTGCTGGATTCAATGCTGCTTTGGGGTTATTCCAGTGAATTTTTGTGGTGGTGTCTTCTTTTTTTCTAGGAAGTTTTTGCTTCTCTGCTTGAACTCCTCGGTTGCCCACACCATTGCTGTCACGTCTCTTGCGAGCTGCCAGTTGAGCATTGCCAGGTCGGTCCAGAACTTGAGGCTGGACTTGACGACCCTGAAGGCTTGGGGGCTCACCCGGTCTATGACCTCCAGTGCGAGCTTGCGTGCTTCGCTCTCGACCTCGGCGTCGTCGACAACCCTGTTCACTAACCCTAGCTGGTACGCTTCTTCTGCGCTCAGCGTGCGCGCCGTGAACAGGAGCTCCCTAGCCCTCTTCTCCCCAACTATTAGGGGCAACATTTGGACTCCGCCGCCCATGGCGGTCGAGCCGACGAGGAGCTCGGGCTGACCGAACCTAGCCGACTTTCCGGCGACGGTGAGGTCGCACATCATGGCCAGCTCGTTTCCCCCAGCCACGCATGGCCCCCTAACCGCGGCGACGACGAGCTTTCCCGTCTCCCTGACCAGCTCCAGAACGCTCCAGTAGGCTCTAAGCCACCTCAACCCGTCCTTGAAGCTTTGCCCCATTATCTCTTTAAGGTCTGCTCCGGCGCTGAACACGCCCCCCTCACCGGTTATGATCACCGCGCATACACCGTCGTCCCTGTCGGCTTCGGTGAGGGCGCCGTGAAGCTCCTTGAGCATCTCCAAGTGCAGGACGTTCAGCCTTTCAGGGTAGCTGAGCCTCACCCAAGCTATCCTCTCGTCCTCGTCCCTCTCAAGCTTAACCCTCACGGTCAACCCTCCCTTTCACCGTAGAAGCTGTACCAGCCGCCCCTGCTGCCGGGCTTCATCCTCGCGTCGCCGATGTAGCCTGAGGCGGCAAGCTTCTTGAGGGTTACGGGTGGAGCGTATCTTTCCTCCTTCGTTTCAGCGTAGAGGTACTCGCCTATGTGGAGCATGGTGTCCAAGCCTATTAAGTCCATTAGTTCGAATGGGCCCATTGGGAAGCCGAATGCTAGCTTGCACATCTCGTCTATCTCCCTCACGCCCGCCACGCCGGCCTCGAAGAGCCTCACGGCCTCCATCAGCCAGCAGCACACAAACCTCGTCGTGAAGAAGCCTGGCACGTCCTTAGCCTCGATCGGCGTTTTGCCCAGCCTCTTGGCTAGTTCTACTGTTAGTTGGAATGTTTCCTCTGATGTTAGCGCTCCTTTCACAACTTCTATGAGCCTCATTACCGGTGCAGGGTTAAACCAGTGCATGCCTATGAACTTGTCCTTCCTCCTGACCGAGGAGGCTAGGTCGCTTATGAGTATCCCGGATGTGTTGGACGCGAATACAGCCTCCTCCCTGCATATGGCGTCCAGCTCCGAGAAGACCT
>JAHAWR010000168.1 GCA_018383835.1 Candidatus Jordarchaeia archaeon
GTAATTGATAGGGATGTTGCTGCAGTTTTGAATCTTCGGGTGTGGGGAGCCGGGTTCCCCCCGAAAGCCCTCGACGAGCCCGAGAGGGAAGAGCTAAGTAGGAATGAAAATAGCAAATACCTACGTATCCCTACTTAGCTCAGAACCCGTCAGATACATCGAATGTTTTTACGAAAAAATTTTTAAATTTTTATGAAAAAGCATTTACACCGAAACAACCTCATTTAGGGAGGAATTGTTGTGAGAACCCGGTGGCTTCTCGTTGTCCTGGCAATGCTGCTTCTGCTGTCCGCCACCTACTTCTCAGTCTCCTCCGCAGCCACGCCTGTCCAAGCGAAGCTATCAGGCGAAAGACCACAATTCGAAGTAGCAGAAGATTGGATGCACAAGTTCATCTTCACCAATGTAACAGGAAATAAATCCACTGAAATAATAATAAACTCGACGGCCACAATGTTTACAGGAGAAGTTAAGGACTTCTATGGTAACACAAGGAATTGTTATCTCCTCATCTATAGGCCTGTGGCACTGGACCCAGTATGCATATTCTGGATTCTATACTCGCTCTACAACGTCTTCAACGTCACAGACTTGAGCGCTGAAGATTTGCTCGCCCTCGGCGACTCCAGCATGATTTGTGTATACGTTGACGAAAACGACTTTTCATTGGTGCAAGTACAATGGATTGTGGAGTACTTCCCTGACAGCGGCAGGCAAATGTTCGTAGTCTTGAATTTGCTGCTGAATGAGACGTACCCGTACATGTGGTTCAACTTCCCCCTCTCAGAAGGTAAATTCTTCGGCAACTATACTGAGGCCCTCAACATCTCATTAGCAGGATTCTTCAATTACTATAACGGCACATGGTACAACTATACCTATATAGATGCTCCATTCTCAGAAGAGATAACTTTCCCGGGGACTTACATGTTTTATCCTGCTTTTAAGGTTGCAGGCATCGAAACTGTTACTGTGACTGCAGGAAGCTACGAGTGCTGGAAAATAGAGGTGCTTAACCCAACTAACCCCAATGAGAAGATCGGTTACTTATGGTATTCGCCGGACGTCAAAAACATTGTTAAGTCGAATGTGACCATGATGTTCCAAAATTGCCAGTATAACTTGTACGTCGAGTTGAATGAACATTTTGAGCATTCGCCTCCTGCTCCTCCAGAGGAGCCTCCAGAGGAGATTTCCCAGCTTTTGGCTCCGTACCTTGTCGCCAGTGTTTATTCTCAGCAGCAGATGGGGATGGTTTCCTTGGGGTTGGGTGTGGCTGCGGTCGCCGCCGGGGTTGCAGTGGCGATTTTCGCTGTCCGCCGCTGGTTAGTTTAAGCTCCCCATCTTTTTTTACTTGGGTCTATGTTGCTGTTGTTTGGGTGACTAGTGCTAGTATTTGCTCTGTTGTTATGGTGTTCCAGCCGAGGATTACAGCGAACCCGTAGATGAGGGCTGCTCCGAGCAGTATCGAGGAGACTATTAGGGGGATGCTGAGCTTCATGAATTCTATTCCTGAGACTGGGTTGCCGTCTCTGCTGAGGACGGAGAGTGCCAGCATGACTCGCGTTTCTCCGACTGGGGTGAGGAGGGAGCCGAGGTTTACGCCGTAGATTAAAGCCCAGACCGCAGTTTTTTCCGATACCAGCGCGGTGAGCGAAGCGACGGGTATCACGTAGAGTAGCACCGCCACCACTGCGACGTCCTCTAGCACTCCTGAAAGAATTGCTGAGGCGGCGACCGTCAGCAGTATAATTGCCGGCGCGTTTCCAAATGCTAGTGAGCCTAGGCTTCTCCCCGCCGCTTCTAGGATTCCGGTGCTGCACACTCCCCCAACAATTATAAAGATTCCTATCAGGAATAGTATGAGTTCCCAGTCGACCTCCAAGATGGCTTTCCTAGGTTCGACGCCGCCTAGAATGAGGAAGGCGACCGCGGCTGAAAGTGCGACGACATATAGTGGGATTCCGAGGGGGTTGGAGATTACGAACCCCACGATCATGAGTGCTAGGAGCAGGATCGTCCTCCTAAAGATTGCTCTGTTCTCTATGAGGCTGGACTCGTCGAGCGATAGGATGCGCGTTCTCAAAGAATCGAGCTCCACGCTCTCCGGGGGCGACAGCGACCCTTTGAAAGCCCTCTGAACTATTAGTATAGAGATAGCTGAGCATGCCGCTGCGAATGGGAATCCAAGCAGCAGGAAGCCTCCGTAATCTAGGAAGTATGATGGGCTCATGTGATAGTGTGACGCGATGACTATGTTAGCTACGGCGCCCGTGAGCGTTGCGACCGTGGCATAGTTGCCCACGAATAGCTCACCAAGTATGTAGGGCCTCGAGTCTATCCCGAGTGAGTGGGTTAGCGTAAGGGTGAGGGAGACCACAATGATGAATGCTGGGACTGAACTCATCGTCGCCGTTAAAACAAAGGTTAACATGCAAAAGTATATGAAAAGCACTCTAAGGTCTCCGCCCCCCATCTTGACAAGCTTAACTCCAACATACTCGAATAGTCCGGATCTTGAGGCCACGGAGGAGACTATGAGAAGCGATATCACTATTACTATTGTTTGCCAGTCTACCATTTCCGTTAGCACCTGCTCTCCTGTGAAGAGGAGGGGCTTCATCCTCGGAACACCACCCCCAA
>JAHAWR010000169.1:0-493 GCA_018383835.1 Candidatus Jordarchaeia archaeon
ACAAGTGTGATGAGGCTCGATATCATAACTACCTCCCCGTCTTCCCCAGGGGAGGACATCAACCCAGTAGTTTCTCACGCCTTCTGGGTGTGTGAACTGGGCTATAACGCCCTCCATCCTTTAAAATAAAAGAGGAGTTCCATACACTTGGGGGTTAGAGTGGTTCATGAGTGGGCTTTAGCCGAGGGTGTGTGTAAGTACGTCGCTAGCGTAGCGAGGGGGAGGAAGCTCAGGAGGGTTAGAATCGCTTTAGGTGAGCTTCAATCGATAGACGAGAACGTTTTTAGGTTCGCTTTAACGGAGCTCCTCAAGATGCAGGGTTTCGAGGTTAATGAGGACGTCGTTGAATTCGTTGTCAGGTACGCGGTCCTCCGGTGCAGGAGGTGCGGACACTCGTGGAGTCTTGGGGAAACGAACCTAAGCGAGGAAGAGAGGGAGGCCGTCCACTTCATCCCTGAGGTGATCCACGCCTATACCTCTTGCCCAAACTGCG
>JAHAWR010000169.1:520-2637 GCA_018383835.1 Candidatus Jordarchaeia archaeon
GAAGAGGCGTCGAGATCTTGGAGGTGTTGTGGGGTGACTCGATGGGAGACGCTATCACGTGACCCACGCAGGCTAGTTATTGAGGAGAGGCTTGAGAGCGTCAGGAGGGTTGTGCCGGTCATGGGCCCTAAGGGCGGGGTCGGGAAGACCATGGTGTCAGCGCTTACGGCACTAGCGCTGGCTGAGGAGGGCCTTAGAATTGGGATCTTCGACCTCGACGTGACGAACCCATCAATCCACCTAACTCTAGGCGTGGACTCGCGACTTAAGCCGTCGGAGGAAAGAGGAGTGATACCCCCAGAGGTGTGGGGGGTCAGAGTGATGAGCGTCGCTTACTACTCTGAGGGGAACCCCCTGCCGCTGAGGGGTTTCGAGCTCGTGGACGTCGTGAGGGAGATGCTGGCGATCACCGTCTGGGGGGTCCTTGACTACTTGATAGTAGACACACCACCTGGGATGAGTGACATCTTCATGGAGGTGCTCAACAACGTTAGGAGGGTCGAGCCCCTCGTAGTCACTACCCCGAGCCCCCTCTCACTGAAGCCCGTTAAGTCCTTGTTGAAGATTCTCAGAGAGGTCGAAGTCTCTGTTCTAGGGTTAGTTGAGAACATGAGCGACCGGCCCTCCGAGCACGTGCTCAGCCTGTGCAGGGAGCACGGTGTAAGGTATCTTGGGAACGTCCCTAACGACCCTTTCCTGAACACGAGCGTGGGAGATGTAGATACGATGAGGAGGACACAGGCGTTCAGGAGGGTTAAAGAGCTGCTCCGCGCTCAAGAACTGCTGCGCTAGCGGAGGTTCAGACGCTCTATTAGTTGACCCTAGATACGGAGCTCGACAGTCGCTCATGAACCTGCGGCGAGTGTTCGTGAACCGCAGGCAAGGCGGAAGTCCCTAGATGAACGTTTCACTCGCACCGTCGGGCTCTCACCCAGGTTAATCCATACGAACTTGGAGCGCTGTACATTGCCCTGGCCGTTATCACCATCATCTGTAATACCTCCTGTAGAGGAGTACTCCAGCGAGCAGTATAATGATGCTCGACGTTGTGATTATAAAGAGGTCGAACAGTACTGTGAGGCTTGTCGGGGTTGCTTCACGCAAGAAGAGTGTCGTCAGCGCGTCCGTCACGTAATAGCTAGGGATAAACATGCTCGCGAGTTTTGCTGTCGGCGAAAGTGAGAACGCGATGAATGTGCCCAAGAAGAGTTGCGGTATGATGAAGATGAAGGAAGCGCCTGTAGCTGTGCCGGGGCTCTTCGAGATCGTTGCGACAATCAACCCAAAGCCCACGTTCGAAAGCGAGAATATCAAGACGGCCGTGAAGGCAAGGAGATAGGTCGGGACCCCCACGCTTGGTCTGAACCCTATCAAGTACATGACCGTGAAGAGTATCAACGCCTGAATCAGCGCTATGATCGCGTATGCCAAGACATAGCTTGTCATGAACTCCGCCGGTGTCGTCGGCGTTGTCATCACTCTCTTCAGCATCCCACTCTCCCTGTCCTGCGTGAAGGTCTGAGCAACCATCATTATGAGGAAGATCGAAGCAAAAGTGAACATGCCTGGGGCAATGAACTCGAGGCTCATGGACTGCCTCACTTCAACGAGAGAGGCTACCTCAACTTTGATGGGGAATGCGGAGCAACTTCGTGATACCCCAGTGAATACGTCGACCGCTTGCTTCAATACCGTCGGTATGACCTGCGTTGCGATCACCGAACCTCTATCAAGATAGAGGGATATTGTGGCATTGATCCACTTGCCTGGATTTTCAGGATCCGAGCGGTAGGTAGTAAGGCTCTCCTCAATGTTCTCGGGGATCACGAGCACCGCCTGGATTCTGCCTTGAGTCAAATCCTCCTGGGCTACCTGGTTGTTGAGATACCCCTGAGGCTTCAGCACACTAGTGGCAGACAACGCTTCGATTAGACCACGGGTATAGTCCGTCGAGTTGTTATGGCTTGCTAGGACGACGCCGACGGTGTATGAGGGTGCGTCGCATCGGCTTCACCGAAGGACATACTAAAAGCCAAAACAAACACTACTGGGAACATTATTATCATGAAGACTACTGCGGGATCCCTGAATATCTTCCTGACTTCCTTCTTAGCCAG
>JAHAWR010000174.1:0-147 GCA_018383835.1 Candidatus Jordarchaeia archaeon
AGCGATGTTGTTAAAGTTTTTGTTAGGCTGAGAGGCGGCGGGAGAAGGGAGAAGCTTGAGAGGGCGAGAATCATGTCTAGGATCTTGAGTGCACGCATTAATTGCTCAGAGCTGACTCCCTTAACTCTAAGCACCTCAACAACTATC
>JAHAWR010000174.1:299-2614 GCA_018383835.1 Candidatus Jordarchaeia archaeon
CGAAAATATGCTCCTAGCTACCTCAGCCGCCTCTCTGAGAACCTTCACGGCATCCTCCACTAATCCTTCCTCGAAGAGTGAGGCTGCAACGTCCCGCATGGTCCAAGCCTTAACGGTTTTTTCAGTTATTCTCCCAGCCATGATTCTCGCCCTCTCAAGCTTCTCCCTTCTCCCGCCGCCTCTCAGCCTAACAAAAACTTTAACAACATCGCTCTCAACCCACGACCTCCCATGAGCGTTCTCCACTTCGGATGCCACCATGAACGCTTTTTCAACATCCTCAGCTGAGTTAACAGCTTCAGCAACCCGCAGAAACCCTCTGGCAACCTTCATCAAGAGCTTGTCCCTCTCGTCCTGGGCCCCCCTCCTAGCCCATTTGAGTGCCTCCTCAAGAAGCATCCTCCCTTTCTCGTATACGCCCATCCTCGCAAGCCACCATGCAACCTCAACCAGCACTTTAACACATTTGCTCGGAACAGCGAGCATCTTGGTAACTTCAACAAGCATGCTGAGCGCTTCCTCAAACTCCTCGCTCCTGAGGGCACATAAACCAACGGTAGCAGCCCCCACCGCAACCGCTCTGCTAAACGCGTCAGCGTAAGGTAACCCCTCAAAGATCATGTCTATGAATCTCCTCTGACCACTAGTGACTGCGGCCTCAGCCATCCTTACGGCCATCTTAGTGAAAACCTCCCCCGCACGCTCACCAGCCTCCTTCAGATCATCTAAAGCCCTCCTGAAAGCTTCCTCAGCCTCAGCCACTCTCCCCGCCGCTGCAAGCCTCAAACCGCAATCCCCTAAGAGGAAGGCTCTAACCTCCCTCCTCGGAACTCTCTCAATCAAATTCGCAACGTCACTCATGAGGTAAGCTACAGCGCCACTTCCCCCCCTCATCACAGTGGGAACCAGAAGAGAGATGGCGAAAGAACGATACTTCTCGTCGAGAAACCCATCCACAACCTTCACAACCCTAGAAAACAAGTTCCTCAAAAAAGCATCATTCAAACACCCACCTCCGCCAAAAAGACAGCACCCCTTCAATAAATTAGTTGAACCCCCCTTTAAAATCTTTTATTAAAAACCACAAAAATACACATTTGTTAGGAAAAGCGAAGATTCTGAAAATATTTTTCTAAAAATCTGTGGACAAGCGAATCCGCATCATGCCTTGGCAACGTCCTGGAGCCGTCCAACTTAGCCCCCTAAGGGAGAAGAGCACTTATAACCGTGCGTGATCTTGGCTTTCTTCGGCTGGGAGGAGCTGAGCGATCATGGAGCTGCAACTGATTGTTTTGAGTGGGACACCCGGGACTGGAAAGACGACCATTGCCCACATCCTTTCTGAGGCGACGGGGATCAAGTGGGTTAGTCTGGGTAGCCTCGTTAAGGATAAGGGGCTACACGTCGGCGTTGACGTGGAGAGGGGGAGCCTCGTCGCCGACGTTGACCGGCTGGTGTCTGAAGTGTGGCGTCTAGCCTGTGAGGCGGGGGGGAGACTCATAATTGAAGGACACTACGCTGACGTGACGCCCAAAGATTGGGTTGAAAAGGCTATCGTGTTGAGAACTCATCCAAGAGAACTGTGGAGAAGGCTCGCCGAGAGAGGGTGGAGTGAGAGCAAGATCAGGGAGAACGTTCAAGCGGAAATACTGGGAGTCTGCACCTACGAAGCTATTGAAGCCTACGGGTGGGAGTTTGTTTACGAGGTCGACACAACATCCAAGTCTCCAAGCGGGTCGGCAAGGGAAGCCCTAGAAATAATATCGGGAGGAGGAGAAAGGTACAGGGTTGGAAGGATAAACTGGCTCCGCCAACTGGAAAAAGAGGGAAAACTCGAAGAATACTTTTAGCCTCCACTCTACGGCTTCGAAACCTTCCCCTCGAGCGCCGTCCAGGACGGCGGAGGTAAAAGCTGATACGGGACCATGGGTAACGGGTAGCGCACCCCACACTCGTCCCCGCCTTATCCAAGCCTTCAAGCAGGTCTTCGATCATGGTGTATGGAGTGGCAAAGATTATTTCGTCATCCACCGTCTGCGCGATCGCCCTATCGCCAGCTCCCGGGAATGAATATTCCAAGCTTTCCACTTCTAACAGTCTCGACAACAGCCCTACACGACTCAGCTACCCTTATGAAGCTGCCAGTCACTGTTCCTCCCTTGTAGTTTGCAGCGTGGATAAGCTTCATCGCCTGAGTCGAGTTACCTTAATGATGCTTTTCCTCGTCGGTGGCTGAGGGCTTGCTTGGAGGCTACGGGGCGCAGCCCCCTTGAGGGCGCCGATAGACGACCCTCCAATCGGATGAAGAAGCAATG
>JAHAWR010000172.1 GCA_018383835.1 Candidatus Jordarchaeia archaeon
AGAGTTGAGAGAAATATGTGATGAAAAAGGTGTTCTCTTAATATTCGATGAGGTTCAGACGGGGTTTGGCAGAAAAACCCTGCTCAGCCCTTTGGGTGCTATGTTAACTAGCTTTTCAAGAAGCTCCGCCCTTACATCATTATAAAATGTTCCAGGACACGTTATAAGTTGCTCAGCTTGTCTCTTTATAGCGTCAACCACCCTAGGGTGACAGTGGCCTACAACACAAATACCATGCCCGCCAACGCAATCTACATATTCGCGCCCATCAAGATCCCACACAAGCGCGCCTCTACCCCGCACTATGACTAACGGTCTTTTAGAGTATGTCCTCGCTGCGTATTTCTCTTCAAGCTCTATGATTCTCTCTCTGGTTAACCTCATTGTTCAATCACCGTGCAACCTTCTTCCCTTAACGCCTCTGTTAGCGGCTGAGGACGCAAACCTGAAGCTATGACCACTTTCCTAACGCCAGCCTTTAACGCCTCTAAGGCTGCGAATACTTTTCGCCTCATCCCCCCCTCAATCCTCTTCATGAGCTCCTCTGTTTCCTCCACACTCAACCTTTTAAGAACGTTTCCTTTGTCTATAACTCCAGGTACATCCGTCAAAAACACAAGTACATCACTTTTCATGGCACCAGCTAAGCTTGCAGCAGCTCTGTCTCCATCAACATTTAAGAACTCACCCTTCTCTCCTATTGCAACCGATCCTATAACTGGAACATATCCGGCTTCAAGCAAGCTACTTACCAGTTTCTCGTTAACTTCGACAACTTTTCCAGTATAATCTCCATCTATTATGAATATCTTCTCTCCTTCCTTGATCTTTATTTTTTCTTTCCTTTCAGCCTTGAAGAGTTGCCCATCTATCCCTGATAGCCCTACGCTTGGGACATCTTCACTGAGCAATGCGGCTACAATCTGCTTGTTGAGAAGCCCTCCTATCACCATACTATATATCTCGGCGGTTTCTCTGTCCGTATACCTGCTTCTAAACCCGCTAACGGAAGTGACAAACCTCTGCTCTTTACCCATTCTTTCTGCAATCTCTGTGACTTTCTTTGCACCACCATGAACTAGAACTAGCCTTTCCCCTCTTTCCCTTAGATTTTTAATATCCTGGGCTATGGGTCTTATATCTTGATCCAGTATGCTTCCTCCTATCTTAACCACCATCATCACAGTTCATCCCTCTCACGGGAAAAGCCCTGGCAGATTTAGCCCGAGCCCCTCGTCCCATCCCTCCATCAAGTTCATGCACTGGACAGCTTGTCCCGACGCTCCCTTGACAAGATTGTCAATCGCTGACAACACGACGAGTCTTGAACTATCCTCATCTACTTCGAATCCTATATCGCAGAAGTTTGAGCCAATCACGGCTTTCGGGTCTGGAAGTCTATAAACACCGATTCTTTGTTTAACGATCCTTACAAATGGTGATTCACTGTAAAAGTTTCTAAAAGCCCTCCAAACTTCTCTCTCCTCCACACCTTCCTCAAGGAAGAAGTGTAATGTGGAGAGGATTCCTCTAACAATGTCTACTGCATGGGCTGATAGAGCAACTTTAACTTTTCGACCCACTAGACCAGTAAGCTCTTGCTCTATTTCAGCCGTGTGCCTATGCCCAACTACTTTGTAGGGCCTAACTACACCTGTTCTTTCCGGGTGGTGCGTCGACTCATCTGCTTCGCGCCCAGCTGCTGACGAACCAATTTTTGCGTCGACAACAATTTTTTCAAGATCCACCTTAAATGAGGAGACTACCGGTGCTGCCCCTATTATCGCGCTCGTAGCCATACATCCCGGACACGCGACAAATTGAGCTCCTCTCAGCTCCTTCCTGTGGAGTTCAGGTAATCCATAAACGGCTTTTCCAAGAAGTTCTGGTCTTTTATGCGGTCCATAATACTTTCTGTATTCTTCCTCGTTTTTCAACCTGAAGTCAGCACTTAAGTCCACGACTTTTAATCCTACTTCCAGTAGCTGGGGGGTAATGTCCATTGAGGCTCCATGGGGAACAGCCATAAAAACATAATCACACTTTTCTGAAGCTTTTGAAACATCGAACTCCTCGAACTTGAGGTCTAAAAGCCCTCTCAAATTAGGATGAACAATCCCAACGGGTTTTCCAGCGTGTTGCCTCGACGTTATATAGGTGACCTCAACTTTCGGATGCATGTAAAGTAGCCGGAGTAGCTCGCCGCCCGTATAGCCTCTAGCGCCTACCACACCAACCCTCATTTAACCCTCTCCAACACGTAATCTATCATTAAACCCGGGATGTCTATCCCAGTTACAGGAACCGTGGTGTGGAATTCCACTGTGTGGTTTACCTCGTTAACCATCATTCCTTCATCCCCAATAAGTATATCTACTCCGTAAACCCCGTCGCCTCCAACCGCCTCTGCTGCCTTCAAACTTAGGTTCTCTATCTCGGGAGTTATTGGGCACGTCTCGGCTTTCCCTCCTAGCGCCGTGTTTGTTCTCAGCTCGTCTTTAACCGCGACTCTATATATAGCCGCCACGACACGATCCCCTACGACGAAGCTTCTTATGTCTCTCTTACCTATCTTTTCCACATACTCTTGGATGTAAAAAGTTTGGTATAATGCGCCCATAAACGTTCTC
>JAHAWR010000170.1 GCA_018383835.1 Candidatus Jordarchaeia archaeon
ATAAGTGGTGCAGTGAAACACTTAGAAAAGGACGCTGAAGCCTTCGCTCACACGATGCATTTCAGGGAGACGAGACGACTCGCAAAAATGAAGGTTAAGTGGGGTAAACGGTTCATCGAGAGACTTGTAAGGGAGGTGGGTGCAACGCCCGGCTAGGTGCCGCATTTATGGAAAAATTTTTATTGTCGTCCACCTTTCTTGGTGGATGTTCGCTTGTGATAAAGCTTATATTTAAAAAAAACGCAACTGTAAAATGGATGATTTGATTTAATCCACGTTTGTGGTGTGGAGTTTGCATCTCACAGCCAGAGAATTTGGGAAAGATTGAACGTGGAGGTTGGCATGTGAAGGTCGTTGTGAAGGATAACGAGGCGGACTTGGCGCGCATAATCCGAAACGCCTCCTCAGGGGACGAGATACTGCTGGAGAAAGGAGACTATGTTGTTGATGACGTCCTCGTCGAAACAGACCTAGCAATTACGGGTAAGGGAAACGGGTTGACGAGGCTCTCCCTTGAGGGGCACGGCTTCATATGCGACGGTGTAAGGAAGTTTAGAATTGAGAGCTTAACCTTAATCGGCTCGAAGGATAGCGAGATCCTCAGTTTGAAGTATGGGAGAGTTGAAGCCACCAACTGCGACTTCACAGGCTGTGAGCTCTCCTCCCTTCAAGTCGAGGTGGGAATAGCTAAGTTTGAGAGGTGCCACTTCTACCGGAACGGCTACGGCGTACTTCTGGGCGAGGGCAGCATAATCTCAGTCAAAGACTGCAAGTTCTCCGAAAACCAGATCGCGGCAATATGGATCAAGGGCGGAGACCTGAGGGTTGAGGGCAGCCTCTTCCAGGAAAACGGGTTGGGTGTTGCGGTCGTCTGGAGCTCGAGGGCTAAGTTGATCGGAAACACGTTTTTAAACCACCCTATAGACCCGGCGGTTGCAGTCATGGAGAGAGCCGACGCAATTGTATCCGGCAACTCCTTTAGCAACTGCCGCTGCGGAGTGCTGGTTTCACGCCATTCGACAGCGGTCATCGAAAATAACACATTCACCTCCTGTGGAGATGCACGGACGCCAGTGCTATCGATCAGCGGAAACTGCAGCATCAAGGGAGACGTACTAGAGTCGAATAAGTTCTTGGAGCTACGCGGCCCACCACTAGCCACGTGCGTTGGGGGGATCAGCGAGAAACAACCTTAAACGATGGGCTTGAAATCCGCTCCCCCCTGCACCTATGGCACCTTGACGGCGTCGAGGCTGAAAAACACCAAAAAAACAAAAAACAAACACAAAACTCACACATTCAAAAACCAAAATCTCATATAGGGAATTGAGACATCTCCACGATTAGGGGTGTGAAGCCCCTCTTGTCGCATGAAACGTTGAACACCTTCACACCCCTCACCACGTCTTCGAGGCAGTCGTCCCGGCACTTGTGGCTGTGCCCGTGGAACACGTAGTCCACACCATATGCCTCTAGTAGCTCCATGAAAGCTGATGAGCCACATGTTCCTATGAACGGGTCTCCTCTAACCGTTTCAGGCGTCGGGGAAAAATGCATTACCACAACCTTAACTCCAGCCCCTTCAATGTCCCTAAGCCCGGCCTCCAGCTTCTTCAACTCTATACTAGTCGCCTTCACCGCTCTCTCACGCCTTTCGCAGTCGACGTCTGCTTTAGGGCTGAAGGAGTAGTCGTACCACCCCATTGTTCCGGCAACCCCCAAGTCCAGGTCGTCCAGGTAGCATCCCTCCCCGTCCAGCAGCTTAAGGTAGTTGGGGGCCGACAAAACCCTCCGCAAGCTTGGATCATACCACCTGTCGTGGTTGCCCACCACCATGAACCTGTACTTGGCGTTAGCCGAGTAAAGTATGTTGACAGCCCGCTTCACGTTATCATCATACCGCTTGGACATTGAAAGGTCGCCGCAAAAGAGGAAGACGTCCACTGGAAAGTAGTCGAGCTTCCTCACGCACCACTCAACGTTCTCGAACGTGAAGACCTCCCTGAACCTTCCTTTCATTCCTATGTGAAAGTCTCCTGTTGCAGCAACGAGCAACGCGCAAGCCTCCAACTGCCAGAGAGCGAAGCCGAAAAACGGGACGGGGGACGCCTCCACCAAAACAGCTGGCTTAACCATTAAATCTTTTCTGACTGTTCCCGAAGGGATGGGCGCCACCCTAAGCCACTAAACCACTCCTACGCGCTCTACGTCTCCCTGTGAAGCAAAAAATAAATAAGCTCGCTCGGCTGCAAGCTGAAACTTAATTGAAGTGGCGCTGGAGGGCTGCCTGATGGTCACAGGGGTGTTCTTTCACCCCGAGTTTAAGGGCAAGGACTGGCCTGTTATAGGGGACAAGTTCGCCGGGTTCCCGGAGGCCTTCGGCAGCATCTTAAACGACCCAAAAGTGGCCTTATTGAAGCCGAAGGAGGTCTCTGATGAGCTACTTTTGAAGGTTCACACGAGAGAGCTTGTTGAAAGGTTGAAGAAG
The DNA here is from genome assembly GCA_018383835.1 of Candidatus Jordarchaeia archaeon. GTDB lineage: Archaea > Asgardarchaeota > Jordiarchaeia > Jordiarchaeales > Freyrarchaeaceae > DTBI01. Next base: position 2,489 of record JAHAWR010000170.1, read on the forward strand.
GCGTGGTATTGTAAGGGAGCCCTTCTCTCGGTTGGCGGGTGTCTGGAGGCTGCCGAGAAGATCCTGATAGGAGAGCTGGAGAACGCGCTAGTTTTCGTGGTCGTGGCAGGCCACCACGCTGGCCCCTCGAGCGCTTGGGGGGGGAACAT
>JAHAWR010000171.1:0-2448 GCA_018383835.1 Candidatus Jordarchaeia archaeon
TTTACGTCACAGATTTGCGGTGGCTGAGGCGAAAAGGGCTCAGAGGTTGTTTAAGGACGAGGATGAGGAGACTCTGATTGACATAGCTAAGCGGACCTTTAGCATTAACTGCAACCCTGCTAAAAAGGATATTGGCAGAAGAAGATACTCTTTCAAAATTCACTTCTCGGATTACTTGAGGTACGCCTCCAGCTTTCATGACCCATACTGGAAGCTAGTTAATAGGGTTCTTTCAGGGGGGTACGTCTTCCTCGCCAAGGATGACTTCACGAGAATCTTGGCCAGCGCTGTTGAAAAGAAGCTCTCTGAGCCGCGTGAGGCTCCTGCAAAGATGCCGCTCGAGGTAAAGCGAATCGTTGACGAAATTGCATTTAGAGTTATAGCTAAGCGTGAAAAGTATACGTTCAAGGAGGTGGAGGGGGAGGTCGTGGAGGAAGCATTTCCCCCATGCATATCAGCGCTCATCTCAGCGATACGAAGAAGTCAGCCTCTCCCTCACAGCGCCAGGTTTACTTTGACTTCATTTCTCCTCAACGTAGGCTACCCTGTTGAGAGCGTTATTTCACTTTTCAGCGAGGTGCCCGACTTTAGGGAGGACCTTACAAGATACCAGGTTGAACATATTGCGGGTATGAGGAGTGGGACAAAGTATACGCCTCCAAAATGCGAGACCATGAGGACATATAGATTATGTTTATCACATGAAAAGTGTGGAAACGTGAAGCACCCTCTAGAATACTATAGGAAGCATAGGCAGCGCTACCTGAGGGGGACGGAAGTTGAGCATAGAGGACAAATGGGCGAGAAGTGAGGCTTATCTTAAAAACCTCTTCAGAAAGTATTACCAGGAGAATAGAGTGAATCCTCCTTCCTCGATAGAGAAGAGAGAGTTCGGATTCATGTTCTTCGGGTCGCAAAACATGATGAGGCACCTCTCCTTCCCGGATGCTGAAAGCCTTCAGCGGTTTCTGGCTTTTAGGGCGCCATCTAACGCGTTTCACTCAGCAGCCTACTACGCGAGGCCGGATGCTGCAAGAATGGACGAGAAAATTTGGGAGGGGTGTGACCTTGTATTCGACATAGACGCAGACCACCTTAAAACCCCATGTAAGGAGATGCATGACAAATGGGCTTGTCAAAGCTGCGGGCAAAGCGGCGTAGGGGGTAAGCCCGAAAAGTGCCCGAGTTGTGGGGGACAAAATATAGATGAAAAAACGTGGTTATGCGAGACATGTCTGGAGACAGCGAAAAACGAGCTGATCAAGCTGGTAGAAGACTACTTGATAACGGACTTCGGAATAAGCATGGATGAAATAAGAGTGGTTTTCTCGGGGCATAGAGGATACCATGTTCACGTGACCTCGGACACATTACTGGATTTAGATCAGAATGCGAGACGCGAGATAATAGATTACATAAAGGGTGTAGGTCTTGAGCCACGTTACCACGGACTCGTTGAAGTACGTGAGGAAAGGAGTAAAATCATAAGGGGGCCGCGAGTTGACGAGGAAGGGTGGAGAGGAAGACTGGTTAAGGGCGTAATTGAAACGATACAATTAATGGATGAGAGCAATATCCCACAGGAAAGGAAAATAAAGAACACTCTACGGAGTCTACTGAAAGATAAAAATAGAGTGGAGGCTTCATTAAAGGAGGGAATATGGGACCCTGTGAGAGGAGTTGGAGTGGAGGCTTGGGAATACTTGGTGAGGCTTGCCGTCGAGAGAGTTGGAGGAAAAATAGATGAACCTGTAACTGCGGACGTTAGAAGACTAATAAGGCTTCCTACTTCCCTGCATGGAAAAACGGGTTTTAAGGTTTGCCCAGTTCCGCTAAGGGAGCTCTCATCATTTGACCCCTTTAAGCATGCCTTAGCCTTTAAGGGAGATACCACTGTCCACGTGGAGGAAGCCCCTAGGTTCAGGATTGGAGAAGAAGAGTTTGGACCGTTTAAGAATGAAGATGTTGAGCTCCCTCTTCCGGCAGCAGTCCTGCTACTATGCAAACGTGCCGCATATCTGAAGTAGCAAGTGGAGGAGATAATAAGGATGTATAAGGAAGTTCGTGAGGCATGGCTGGCAGAGCAAAGGGAAACGGCTATTCGGCCACTAAACAATGATTTCTTTGGAGGCGCAAGAAGATACCTCAAACAATTAGAGGACACGGAGGGAGAGATGCCTGAGCTGCTTAAAGTAAAAAAAGAGCGAGTAAAGTATATGTTAATGGACCTTGTGGAGCTGCGGCTGGAAAAAATGTTCTCAAGCGTGATCACTGGTGTGCATCTCAATGACGAAGCACTAACTCAAGGAGAGAGAAGCATTTATGACGACCTTAGAAGACTACTGAAAGCGGAAGAGGACAGACTGGAGGAGCTAGGAGAGGAGGAATTTGTAGTTGTACGCTTACTTGTAGATTTACCAGAAATTGTTGGGGCAGACCTTCAAACTT
>JAHAWR010000171.1:2490-2632 GCA_018383835.1 Candidatus Jordarchaeia archaeon
AAAATGCTGTTGCTCTCATAAAAAGAGGCGCCGCTACACCTATAATAACTGATAACAAAAAGAGGTGACAAATAAAGATGGATTATATTTTAGAAATTTTTAAGTAGCAGTCATTGGCGGATATGCTTTTATGAGAGCAACA
>JAHAWR010000001.1:0-1544 GCA_018383835.1 Candidatus Jordarchaeia archaeon
ATTGCACTCTTTGTCTCGCGTGCGTTAATGTGTGTCCTGTCAATCTTCCAACCCCTGAAGTTGTGAAGTACCTCAGAGAGAGGGTTAAACGCCCAGAGTCAATAGAGCAGCTCGTGGAAAACGTTAAATTAAGTGGAAACATCTTCGGGATGGGAAATGATGAGAGATATATATGGGGCATAGAGCTAGATTTCCCACTAAATGAAAAAGTGGATGTAAAAGCGGAAGTAGGGTACTTTGTTGGGTGCAATTCCGCCTTCGCTCCATCGCTTTCAGGAATCCCCGTAGCAAATGTTACTCTACTTGAAAGGGCGAAGGTTAATTATACCTTGATTTCCAACGAAAAATGTTGCGGCATACCTCTTATTATGGCAGGAGAGGAAAGAAGTCTCGCAGAGATAGCAAAAAGTAACGTTAAAGAATACAGAAAGAGAGGGATTAAGATTCTGGTGACGTCTTGTCCAGCTTGCCTGCGAGCGTGGAGAGAAATTTACCCCAAATTTGTGAGGATGCCATTCAAAGTTCAGCACACAACACAGTTCCTCCTCGAATTAATAAGGGAGGGAAAAATTAGACTTGTTAAAATGAATAAAAGAGTAGTGTATCAAGATCCTTGCGAACTGGCTAGAGGATGTAACATAGTGAAAGAGCCACGTCTCCTGATAAAAGAGACAGGGGCGTCGCTCTTAGAATTCCGAGGAAGGGGGTTAGATGCGGAGTGCTGCGGCGGGGGAGGTTTGTTAAGGGCGGCTGATCCGCGCGCGTCCACTCAGCTCGCGCTTTCAAAGTTGCAAGAGGCAAGGCTACTTGGAGCAGAAATGATAGTGACTGCGTGCCCCGCGTGCAAACAAAACTTGCTAAAAGCAGGAGGAAGCATTCCCATAATGGACGCTGGAGAACTACTCCTCACCGCCCTTCCTTCTAACTCGTGAATACACTCTTAAGACTCTTAATCCAACTGCAAGCTTAGCGTTTTTAGCCATGAGGCCGACGATCATTAGAACATCGAAGATCTCGTCAACGGATGCACCCTCACGAAGTGCAGCTTCAATATGGAAGTCCACGCAGTGATCGCACCCTAAAGCCGTAGCCGCAGACAGAGCGACAAGCTCAGCCACCTTACGTGACAGAGCTTTCGGCTTCCTAAGCGTAAAAAGAGACAAAAGAGAGTCCAACACTAGTAGTTCAGGCCTATTGCGCCCAGTAGACTCTGCGACAAAGGGCACACGTCCATACTCCTCACGCATTTCGCGGAAAATGTCATCTACTGCGACGTCCAGGTTCTTAAACAAGAACTCAATAAGCGATTTCAAACTCAAAATCTCACCCAAAAGAGATTAAATGAAGCAAGCATATCCATTTTTCTCTTCCTAAAACGCTAGAAGGAAGGTAAAAAGCGTCTTACAGCAAAAAACGATGGGAAAAGCTATAAAAGAAGTGAAGTTGAATCCTTTTTCAGTGAGACAGCATCATGTGCGGGGGTTCCCTAGTTTGGCCAATTCCGATCATGGCTAGAGGGGCCGGGCTTAGGACCTGAGGAGAGG
>JAHAWR010000001.1:1607-19393 GCA_018383835.1 Candidatus Jordarchaeia archaeon
AATTCCGATCATGGCTAGAGGGGCCGGGCTTAGGACCTGAGGAGAGGTGAGATACCCGGTGGTGTAGGCTGTTGAGCGGCACAAACCTGCGTGGGTTCAAATCCCACCCCCCGCACTAACCGGGTTTTAGTGGTTTTCGTTGTTTCGTGCTTTCAGTCTAATAATGGAGGAATTCTCCTTTGAGAAGAGACATGTGGAAAGTTGAAGAGAAAGCAAATAGAGGGCAAGTTAAGAAGAAGGGAGCTGAACTTTTTAAGACGGTTGAGGGCGTCCTTGATACTAGCACTGTGATGGTTCTGTACGAGTTGGAGAATAGAGGTTACTTCAATAAGCTTTTAGGCGTAGTTTCAACAGGAAAGGAGGCAAATGTTTATTGGGGAGTGGGTGATGGAGGGGATGTGGCCGTTAAGGTTTATCGCACAGCAACGCTCGACTTTAAGAAGATTTGGGTCTACATAGTTGGTGATCCAAGGTTTTCTAGAATTAAAAAAAGTACACGTGGAATGATGTTTATCTGGGCTGAAAAAGAGTTTAAAAATCTCAAGCTGGCATATGATGCTGAAGTGAGGGTGCCTGAGCCCATAGTTCAGCGTAAAAACGTTTTAGTAATGGAGTTTATAGGCGAGGGGGGAGCGCCGGCTCCGAAAATAAAGGATGCAGGTCTCACTACTCAAGAGCTTAAGGAAGCATTCGAAAGGGTGGTTGATTACATAGTTAAGCTTTACAGGAAAGCGGAACTCGTTCACTCGGATTTAAGCGAGTACAACATTCTCTGGTGGAAGGAGCCAGTGATCATAGACCTCTCCCAAGCAGTAATGCTCAGCCACCCACTATCCCACGAGTTCCTTGTCAGAGATCTTAAAAATATATCAGCGTATTTCTTACGTGAGGGCGTAAAGGTCCCCCCCCTTGAAGAATTATATTATCAAGTGACAGGTGAGGCACCATGGAAGCAAGGGAGCATGTGAAAGTACCTAAAGAACGTATAGCAGTAATAATAGGCAAAGAAGGATGTGTCAAGAAAAAGTTGGAGCAAGAAACGAAAACCAAAATAATAATAGACAGCGATGAAGGAACCGTAACCATAGAGACAACGGAAAAGACAGACGACCCTCTAGCAGTCTGGAGAGCACGCGACATAGTAATTGCTATGGCAAGAGGGTTCAGTCCCGAAAGAGCCTTTCGCCTTTTAGATGAAGAGCAAATGCTGGAGGTCATAGACTTAACAAGGATAGTAGGAGACTCAAAGAACACGCTCACAAGGATAAAAGGGAGAATAATAGGAGAAGAAGGAAAAAGCAGGAGGATCATAGAGGAAACCTGTGGAGCAGCCATATCAGTATATGGGCACACGGTAAGCATAATAGGGGATGTCGACCAGCTTCAATGCGCAAAGAAAGCGATAATGATGTTTATCGAAGGCGCCCGACACTCAACAGTCTATAAAACAATACAAAAAATAGCTAGGGCCATCAAGGTTAGACGAATAACATCCTCACTTTAAACTTGAATTTGTTAAATAACAAAGCTAAGAAGAGTCGATGCCACTACAGAAATTTAATGGGGGACGCGAAAGCGATTTGCGGTCTGTCATGTCCTGTCAGCATAAAATAAAAACCGAAATCTCGGTTGATTATCATAAGGGGATTTAATTTTAGTGTGATGACGCAGGGGGAGCAATAAAGTAGCATTCTTCCCTTAGAGAGGGACAAAGGAAGCGAAACTGTGGTGCAGGGGGTGGGATTTGAACCCACGCAGGCTTACGTCCCAGTTTAAGGTCAAGGGTCTACGCCACGCGGGCCTCAGCCGCGTTCCTTTGACTTAGCCCGCTTATCTCGCATCTGGCTCGGACACCCCTGCTCCACCTTGAGTATTAATTTGTATCTTTTTATAGTTTTTCTTTTTGGGAGAAAATGGAGATGTTTGGCTGTTACTGTTTTGAGAGTATTATTCTGGCGTCCACGGCTTTTGCTCCTCTGGAGTAGGCGAAGATGGGGTTCAGGTCTAATTGGTCTATTTCCGGATGGTCGATGGCGAGGTTTGAGACCCTTAGAAGTATATCGATTAGCGCTTCTATGTCGGCGGGGGGTTGCCCTCTTATTCCCTGCAAGATCGGGTATGCTTTTATTTCTTTTATCATTTCTTCCGCGTCGTACCTTGTTATTGGGGCGACTCTGAAAGATACGTCTTTGAGAACTTCTACGAATATTCCTCCCAGTCCGAACATGAGTGCTGGTCCAAATTGGGGGTCTTTGGCCATTCCGACTATAACTTCTCTGCCTTCCGGGCAGAATTCTTGGATTAGAATTCCGGTAATCCTTGCGTCGCTCTTATACTTTTTTACATTTTCATATATTTCATGGTAAGCCTTTATAACATCGTCTTTGTTTTTCAGATTGACTTTTACTCCTCCAGCGTCACTCTTATGTATTATGTCAGGGGAAACTATTTTGAGGACGACAGGATAGCCTATTTCTTCGGCGTATTTGACAGCTTCATCGGGTGTTTTTGCAACCCTGAAGTTTGTTGTTGGAATTCCGTAGGATCTGATTACTTCCTTTGCTTCTGGCTCTAGGAGGTAGGTTCTACCTTCATCTAGAGCCTTTCGTATTATTTTGGAGGCTACTTCATTAGACATTTCCTTTCATCCTCACATGACTTATGCAGAATCGCTTTAAAAAGGGGATTTCTAATAGGTTTTCGAAAGTGAGTCCCCTATAAAAGTTTCCAGTATTTTAACGCTTAGCGGATCATGCCGATAACTCGCCGCCAGTGAATATTCGCTCTAGGGCTGCTTGAAGATCGTCGAGCCCCTCAAGTTTAGTTGAAGAGACAGGTATTGGAACATCGAACATGTGAACTTTTGCCAGTGCTTCATATATGCCAAGCGACATCTCCCTTTTTATGCCTTGAGTCTCGTGTTCTATAGCATCCATTAATTTGAGTGGTTCCGAGGCCCAGTCAATGATCTTCGAGCGTTCATGATCAGTTAAAGTGTCGCTTTTAGAGAGTATGTTAAGTTGGGGGAGGAAGAAACGGTACTGGACGGATGCTCCTAGGAGCATAACGCTTACGAAGCCGTAAGGTGTGCGTGCTATGAAGGGATCCATCAAAAAGCAAACCGCACTTTGAGTCCCCCCTAGCGAGGACGTTACTATTGGTCCGGATTCCCTGAAGGCGAAAAGTTCTAGTTGGCCTGGTGTGTCTACTATGACATGGGTTGCCTTTATGTCATCGATTTCTCTCTTAATCTCCTCTATGAGGTTCACCATCATGTCAACGCAAGCCACTAAGCCTCCATTAGGGCCTAAGTTGAATTTATCCATCACGTCCTCTAAGACCACGTATTCTCTTATGTCGACATCTGGAGTGTATGGAATATAGCGTGCTCCGGGGTCTAGGTTTACTGTGGCCACATTTATGTTTTGTTCTCCCAGCCATTCTGAGTAAACGTTTGCAAGGGTTGATTTGCCACTTCCAGCAGTCCCAACAAAGAAGGTTGTATAGTACATTTTCTCTCAACTTCAGTTCTCGATCTCAGTAAAAGGTAAAAAGGAAGAAACGAAAAAATTTTTTGCGGGTGAATTAAATCTTGACCTACCATTGCGCCGTTGTAAATTGTGGAAAGGTACTGGAGGAAAAAGAAAGCATTGAGCTTAATGGTGAAAAATATTGCAAGGAGTGCGCCACGTTAATTATGAGGGACATTGTAGCGAGACTCATGGGGGAAACTTGATTCATCCGCCCATATAGTGGTACAAGTTGAAACCTGAGGCTGGTTTGCAGGGGGGCGGTGTAGGGATTTTTACTTCTAGTTTTGATTTAGTTTATGGAGCTAAAGTATCGAGTTAGAGTGACAGGTGGCGGGTTCACCATGGTTCATTTTTTAGATGTAAGGCATACCCTGCTGCGTTAGCTAGTAAGTGTATTGCCGGCGTAACTATTATCGCCGTTATTAAAAGTTCCGGTGGTGGAATGTAAACTACTGAGGAAAGTAGGATGGCACCTGCTACGAAATCGAGTTGGTCTAGCCCGGGTGCTAGATGGCCACGACTTATGTTTAAACGCCGCTTAATAAATGATCCAACCAAATCGCCTGTTAAAGCCCCAAGAGGTAGTAGGAATCCCTTAATTATACTGGGCAAAACTGCTTCCTTTACTGTTGGAGGGTATCCTAAAAGAGCAAAGTAGATGGGAGTGAGTAAAATAGCGTTAATTATGATTAAATAAGTCGCATGATAGAAGCCTAAAGCAGTTGCCGTTAATGTAAGAGAGAGTGATCGAGAGGAAAACAATAGTAGCGGAGCACCAATAATTCCCCCCGCAACGGCTTGAGCTGCACCAACCATTGTCCCAGCGGCTACGCCACCTATGAAGCCTCGCAATGTTTTTCCATCCCCGAAAATTCTTCTTCCATCAATGAAATTTCTTCCTAGATCCAAAGGTACATTGAAGCGGTTGCCCCGTCCAAATATTACGGCTAACCCGTTGGCGGTGTAGGCAGGGAGAATGTACCAAAATGTTAAGAGTAGCAACGTTAATGGATCCATCTCCTGCGGCCTCCAAAAGCTAAGGGTCATAAGCGCGTTTGAATATGATTTCAAGTTTTTAGGTTAACCCTTCCTCAGAGAGGGTTAACTCTACAGATGAACCTACTTTTCTCTCGCCTTTAATTAATGTTACTCTTACCTTACTTGGTGATATGCGCTCCATTTTTAAGTCTACTGCAGACCAATAGGATATAACATTTCCTCCCACGGGACGTATTTCGCCTGTTTCTATATTAAACGTAACTTGGTTTGTCAAGAGAACCACTGACAATGTTCTCTGAGCGATGGCTAGGAGTTCTGCAAGCTGCATGTTCAGCTTACGGTTTGCAACTATGTTTCTCTCTTTTTCTTCAAGCTCTAATCGGTACATGCTTGCGATGCTGTCAAGGATCACAAGTGATGAAGGAGGAAGGGTGATGCTTAACCGCTCTATTATTTTCTCCTGTTCCAAGAAGGAGAAAGGTTTAGCAATCATGAACTTTTTTAAGTTCCCCTTAAGTGAGAACTGTTCTAGACGCCTTGGGTGAAGGGAGTGCTCCGCGTCTATGTAAAATACATTAATACTGCGAGATGAAGCTGCGAGGGCGCATTGAATACTGAAGGTGGTCTTGCCTCCACCTTTGGGTCCGAAAATGTGAGTTATCATCCCGACTGGAAGACCGCCAGAAAGTAATGAGTCTACTTTACGCACCCCTGAGGGAATCTTCCTCGCTGACCCAGCCATTAAAAACTCACCTCATTAAAAATAAAGGATGAAATTCCTCGATCTGAAAGCCCTTAAAGGAAGTTAAATCAAAAAGAAATTAAAAAGCAACCGAATATTCTTCTTTAGAGAGAAGGCCGCTTACTGAATGACAGTAAAAAACAATATACAAAGCGATGCCTCGAGGGAGACCGTTGGAGTGCGTTGAAACAATAAATGAAGGAGAGTGCCTCCTAGTTAAGGGCCCTGCAAATATAGAGGTCAAGAATGGTAGGGTGATGGTGCTAGGCGGAACTTTCGGTTCGGAGGAGCGCATAGTGATCCCCAGAGGTAAAGCGGTGTCATTGAGGGCGTGCACATCGACCACACTAAAAATCGCGTCAGGTTATGTTGAGCGAATAAAGGAAGATGTGCCACCCCAGTGGAGAGTGGCCGTTGAAGAGTTGGACAAAGTTGAGAAACCAGCAGTAGTTCCAATAATAGGTGGCATTGATACTGGTAAGACAACTTTTACAACTTTCCTAGGCAATATGGTTCTCGAGAGAGGCCTAAAAGTCGCGATTGTGGATGCTGACGTTGGACAAAGTGACATAGGACCACCATGTTCCGTGGCGATGGGGGTACTTAACCATCCGGTAATAGACATGTCTAAGGTCGAATTGGGGGACGCTTACTTCGTAGGTTCAACCACACCATCGGCATACCCGCACAGGATGATCGCAGGCGTAAAGATAATGGTTGAAAAAGCTCTTATGCTCAGGAGCGATGTCGTACTCGTTGACACACCGGGATGGATTTCAGGCTTTAGGGCGAGGGACCTAAACATAACTTTACTCCACATTTTGCAACCTTCTATGATCATAGCTTTGCAGGAGAAAGACGAAGCCGAGGGGATCCTTAGGGTGTTTTCCAGTTCAAATATACGTATCATAAGGCTTCCAGCTTTAGCATCTTGTAAAAGAGATAGGGAGATAAGAAAGTTTCTTCGTGAGATTGCTTACAGGCGGCATCTGCGTGGAGGTGTAAATGTCACACTGAATTTAGAGAGTATTTCGCTTGCTTATACTACGCTTTTCAATGGAAATAGGTTGAGTGCCGACGACGAAAAGAAAGTTTCGGCGATTTTGGGGGTTAACCCAGTTTACGCGGAATCGTCCTTTGACACGTTAACTCTAATTTTGCCAAGCGAAAAAGATGTAAGCCAGGAAGCGGTTGAAGCTCTAAAGCAGTTATTTAAAGGGAAAGAGATGCATTTGCTCCGTGAGAAAACCTTCGAGAATCTTCTTGTGGCACTTCTAGGCGAGAGAAACAGATATCTTGGAATAGGAATTTTGAAAAAGATTGATTATACTACGAAAGAAATAACCCTTTACACTCCAGTTCCTCCAAATAAAATCTTAACAATACTCTTCGGATCAGTAAAAGTCATGGAGGATGGCGTGGAAATAGGCCCAGTACGCTCTAAACATTAAATAAGATCATTTATTTTAATCCAAGCCAAATTATACCGCTAGGTTCTCCGCCTTCCTCTACTACCTTGAACGCTTGCTTCATCAAATTTACTTCCTCTTCAAGGGTCACATCTCTGCCCCCTAGGCCGGCGACGCATTCCAGAACCATAGGCATGCCTTTAAAACCATAGAGCGCAGCTTTAAGCTCAGATGCCACTGCTCCACCTTTCCCTGGACTAAGATTTCTATCAATGACTAAAATGCACTTAGTCTTTTTTGCAACACGTCTGAGCTCCTCCTCCGGAAAAGGCCTAAACGCCCTGAGTTTCAAGGCTCCGGCTTTATATCCTTCGTCCCTTAACACGTCTACAGCTACCTTGGCTTGATCAGCCAATGAACCCATAGAGAGAAGGATAACGTCAGCACCATCGCACTTGTACTCTTCCACAAGATGTCCGTGGTTGCGCCCAAACGTTTTTTCAAAATCCTTTGAGCAACGAACTATTTTTTCTTTAGCGGCCTCCATTGCTCTATGCATTAGAAACCTGAACTCATAGAACCAGTCTTCAGGCATCTGAAGATTTCCGTGAGTTATCGGGTTATCAACATCTATTATGATGTGCTTCCAAGGCTCGTGAGGAATGAATGCGTCAACGTCCTCTTGGTTAGGGATCACCACTGGTTGAACAGTATGGCTGAGTACGAAACCCTCAAGGCAAACCATGACTGGTAAGAGAACATCAGGGTCCTCAGCCACCTTGTAGGCTTGAAGAACTGTGTCAAACGCCTCTTGATGGTTGCTTGTATAAAGCTGGATCCAGCCCGTATCTCTCTGGGATATCGAGTCACCATGCTCGGCCCAAATATTCCAAGGAGGACCTATAGTCCGGTTCACGACAGCCATGATTATCGGGAGCCTAGTAGCTGAGGCCCAATGAACCATTTCGTGCATGTATGCTAGCCCGTGACTACATGTGGCTGTGAATGTCCTTACCCCTGTTAAGCTTGCACCTATACATGCCGCCATAGCTGAGTGTTCAGATTCAACGGGCACAAATACAGCTTCCAACTCACCATTAAGAATGAAGTCCGATAGCTTTTCCACTATCCCTGTTTGGGGGGTTATCGGATAACATGAAATGAATTGCACCCTAGCCATCTTCACGGCATAGGCAACAGCGTGGTTTCCAGTTAGGATCAGTGTCTCCATGTGACCAGCCTCACTTTTCATCGACTAACATACTTATTGCTTCTCTAGGACATTCATTGAAGCATACTCCACAACCCTTACAGTAATCATAATCTATTTCAGGAAAGCCGTCGCTATCCACGTTTATTGCGGCTTCTGGGCAATACATCCAGCAGAAAAGACACTTACTGCACTTTTCCCTATCAACCACAGGCTTATGCGTACGCCAATCACCCGTCTTACCTATACTCCCCTTGCTTGGAGTTGACGTTGGGACTGGCGGTAGATCAGTCCAATGGTGAATTTCAGGTATCCGTACGGGTTTTGATGGGGGGATCGGGGAGAGATATTGTTCGGGTTTTAGATGGACTTTCCTTGTCGACCAGTAGGCTTTTAAGATAGCATCCACGTTTTTCTTTACCGAGTCAGCCTCAAAAAAGGATTTTATAGCATTTTCAAGACTCTTAATACTCACTAAATCTGTAGCCTTGGCGAAGGCGCCCAGCATGGGAATAGCTAGAATCTCTAGGCCTGCAACCTGGAGGCCAAGCTCCAAACATATAGATGTGGCGTCAACTACGTAAACTGAGCATCCCTCTGGGACGCGAAGCGAGGAGAGAACGTTTGAGTGGGCTGCATTGAGTACAAGGAAACCGTTTTTCTTTAACCCACGAATAGTGGTACTACTATTCTCGGAAAGTATGGATTGATCGACCACTATGACTGCGTTAGGCGCATATACTTGGGAGTGAAGTAAGATTGGAGCATAAGATATTCTGTTATAGGCCTCTATCTGAGCACCCCTCCTTTCGGCTCCAATCCATGGAATAGATTGGACTCCTACAAATCCTTCATTAAAAGCTGCGATCGCAAGTATCTTTGATGCTGTCACGATGCCTTGTCCGCCTCGGCCATGCCATCTTACCTCGAAGATGCCGTTCATGGCAATCATGCTCCCTTAAAAGAAGAGGGGTTTACCGTCCAGTTCAGCCACTTTTTCTAATTTTTCGTCGATTGTTTCTTGGAGGCGCTTTATTTCGTCTTCACGAACCACTCTAAATCTTCCTTGAGCTTTAATATAATCTCTGACTGACACTCGCTTTTCAGGGTTCTCTAAGATCTTTCTGCTCGGAGCACTTAAATGAAAAACACCATTTTCAATCTCGTAGAGAAGCCACATCCCTGACTGAACAGCCAACCTGCCGATCTTAACCGTCAATTCTGTATCAAACCGCCATCCGGGAGGGCATGGGGTGAGAATGTGTATGTACCGCGTTCCTTTAATAATCTTAGCTTTCTTGGTTTTGTCGTATAGGTCGAGAGGATAAGAAGAGCACGAGGTGGCGACGTAAGGAATTCTGTGGGCAGCCATAATTAACGCCATGTCTTTCTTGCCTTCTTTCTTCCCCATGGGAGTGGTTGTAGTCCAAGCTCCTGCAGGGGTACTCCCACTCCTCTGCGTTCCAGTGTTCATGTATGCTTCATTGTCATAGCAAAAGTATATGTAGTTCGTGTTCCTTTCGGCGCTGCCAGAAAGGCTTGAAACACCTATGTCTGCTGTACCCCCATCGCCAGCCCAACATATTACAGTGACGTCCTTTTCCCCCCGAGCCTCTAAGCCACCCACTATGCCTGATGCAGCAGCAGGTCCCGCTGCGAACGCCACTTGAATGTAAGGGACACTTATCGCTGTCCGCGGATAAAGGCCTACGTAAACGCAGCCGCATGATGCGGGATTAACTATGACGGTTTTTTTGCCTAAGGCCTTTAGCACCCATCGTAGGGCAAGCGTCGAACCACACCCCTGACAGGCAGAGTTCCCTGGTAACACATACTCTTCTGGGGCTTCTTGGAAAACTTTCTTAGCAGACAAGTTTGTGTCACTCCTCTTTAAAGGGAGATTTAGGTAATGAAAGAAGCAAGAGATCTTAAAAAAATAATGGTTTTCGCTATTCTTCGAAGGACAAAAAAGATGGGGTTTCCGAGGGAGCGAGGATACCTAAACTTTGGTTTATATATTGAGACAGAGACTATTGTGGAAAAGTTTGTTTAAGATTACAAATCTCAAAAGATAAAACTTTTTAGCATTCTTTTCAATTAATTTTTTAGGTAAGAGTGAACTTTAGCGATGGAAGAAACGGGTTCATTTAAGCTTGTGAGGTGGAAGTATAATGAGTGGTGTTGCGTCCAGTAGCTTTTTCAGGGATTTGACTGCCTTGGTTGGCAAGAAGGTTAAGGTGAACCTTGAAGGCGGCAGGGCATACACTGGGAGATTAAAGAGTTATGAAACGGGCACTTTAAGCCTATGTTTAACTGACGCTGAGGACGAGAGAGGGAACACATATAGTAGGGTTTTCATTAGAGGAGACAAAATTGTGGATTTCTTCCAACTAGAAGAGGGAATGAATCTGAGAGAACTTTACATGGAGATTAGTAGGGTTTTCCCTCATGGTGACGTGGAGTTCCTTGAGGATAACAATGTGATACTTGTGCTCAAGAAGGTTAAAGTCACCGAAAAAGGCGTGGAGGGTGAGGGGCCTATAGCCAGAAGGGTTAAGGAAATATACGACAGGTTTATGGCGGAAAAAGGTGCCGCTACCTCCTAGCTTTCTAGCGTCTCGAGTGGATGTAATCTAAAGAGAGCAACAGCCACCCACTTTTTCTCTGGGTATATGCTTTCCTTAGCCTTTTTTACGCGAGAGCGTATGCACTGCTTGCATGTTGGATGACGTGGATCGAGGGGACCATCGCAGGAGGCACAGTGGAGCATGATGACGGGATGTTCACCTATCTTCGCTTGCAAGAATTCTTCCTCATCATATTCTGGAGAGAAGTCAGGCCATATATCGTAGAGGTGAGGGGCGCCAAGGACGTCTTTCAGCTTTTTGAAAATATTCTCGAAGCTAGTCATTTACTTTCTCCGTCCCCAAAAATTCTCAAAGCAAAAGAAGAGACAGTGCCAAAAAAAATCTTGATCTTCTCGAGGCAACATTACAGACTGGTAAATGAAGCAGGTTGCAGGTTTCATCCAAAAAATCCGATAGAAGAAATTGAGCTAAAGAAGGGTGATTAGCGTTCCGCATGGAGGGTTAAAGTTGAAAAAATTTAAATCAGGTTTTACTTTTACTTTCAGGTAAAAAACGGGAGGTAGCTGTGTGGAACCCTACGAAGTTATAAAGGCCCCACTGGCGACTGAGGCTGCTTTCAGAATGATTGAGAAAGAGAACAAGCTGGTTTTCATAGTCGACCGGAGAGCGAATAAGAAAATTATACGGGCCGCCGTGGAGAGGCTTTACGGCGTGAAGGTTGAGAAGATTAACACGCTTATCACGCCTAGAGGAGAAAAGAAGGCGTTCGTCAAGCTTAAACCTGAATACAGCGCAGCCGACATTGCAACGAAAATTGGGCTTTTCTAAGTTAGGGGGAATATGACACGCCCTTACCAAACGCCAGTTTTCTGCTGGGCAAAATAAGGGAGCTTAAAAAAGGGGAAGTCGGAGAACTGGTTAAGAGCAGAATTAGGGAGTTTGAAAATGTCCCACCCAAGGATTGGTTTTCCGAGCTCTGCTTCTGTATTTTAACAGCCAACTCCTCAGCTCAGATAGGAATTAAAGCCCAGAAAGCGATAGGAGACGGTTTTCTCACAATGGATAAGGATAACCTTGCACGTCTCCTGAGAAGGTTAGGCCACCCATACTATGAGAGGAGGGCAGAATACATAGTTGAGGCGAGAAAGTACAGTAACATTTACGAGATCGTATCCCAGTTTAGAGACGAGAAACATGCAAGGGAGTGGCTGGCTAGGAACGTGAAGGGAGTAGGATACAAGGAGGCCAGCCACTTCCTAAGGAACGTGGGATATAAGAACGTAGCAATAATTGATAGGCACATACTTAGAGTCATGGTTAAATACGGGCTGATCGAGAAAGCACCGAAAAGCTTGACAAAGAAAAAGTACCTTGAACTTGAAGGGATACTTGAAAGAGTGGCTAAGGATGCAGAGTTAACGTTGGCGGAGTTGGACCTTTACCTCTGGTACATGGAGACGGGGAAAGTTCTTAAGTAGTGGTCACAAAAAAGGGCTCAAGTCAAATTTTGGCGAGGAAAAATATTGCTATAAATATAATGGCATAGGAGGATGCAAGGGAGAGACCCGTAGACAATTTTGTTAGTTTGCGAATCCCCGGCGTTAACAAGAAAGCCATACCAAGCAGGCATACTAGTTTAACTGCCCTTCCGAAAATCCACACAGAGTAAAGGCGGAATTGAAAGACGAGCAGTTGAAGCAGGAGAGGCATTTCAGGTATGAGTGTTACATTACCAGAGGAAACAATTATCGAAAAGATTTGACCTATCACCACTAATATGTACGCGTATCCGGCCATTGAAAAGAAGGACTTAAAGCTACTCCCCCGCCCCAAAAGCTTAAACGGAAGCCAGTATAAGAAACTGATTAGAATAAGTTCTAAGAGAGTGAATAAAAAGTTAAAGTAAAAGAGTTCTATGGATAGAGGGGCAAACATGGCTCTAAAGATGAGCAATGAAAGCGTGTCCATAAAGAAAACGTTGTTTAAAACGAATGAAAAGTAAACTGTAGAAAGAATGGCATTCAAAAGGACCATTACAAATGGAGCAATAGGATCTGGCGAGATCGCAATGTTGCCAAAAACAATGCTCGGCTTAATTATGCTGGTGAGAAATTTATAATAGATTGGAAGAGGACTTGCAGGCTCTTCTAAGGGCCTCTTCAATATGGGAAGAAGACGCTCAATTATCTCTTCACCTATTTTAGCACCACAGCTCGGACACTTCACTTCATCAGGTGAAATCTCAGCGTTACAATTCGGGCATCTCACCTCAAGTCACCAGAAGGAAAATAGAGAACAGCCTAAAAATATTTTTTCTGAGAAAAAGATTTAAACTAGCTCGGTGAGGGAGAGCTTGACATAGCCGTCGTTAGATTTACGGTCAAAAGGTAATAGGGTGTCCAGGGCTTAATGTCGTAGACAATAATGTAACCGTCTTTTTCGTCAAATGAGAAAACGCGGCTTGCTAACCCCTGAATTACGGGTGAAGACTTCAAGCATACGCCTAGCATGCATCCTCTTACAGCTGGAAGAAGAGCAGTTAAATAGTAAAGCAAACGGGTAACTTCACCACGCCCAAGCCCGGCTTCCAAATAATTAACATTAAGTAGGAGTGAAAAAGGTTCCGCTTCACCCTCTGAAAGATGCTTTCTAGTGCTACTTATAAGTTCATTTACTCCTCCGAGGATAGAGAAGGAAAAGTATGACTTGCCATATCTCTCTAATGATAAGGAGGGAAGGAAAGGTACCCTTAAGAGTGGTTCCATGCCGACAGAAACAACTTCTCCGTCTTCTATGAAGCTGATAGCGATGCTTAGGAGAGTCAATGAGCAGATCAATAGCGGAACATTAGTGTCGAAAACTATTATATTAAAAGAGTTCTCCGTTAAACCGCCTAGGAAGCGATCAAGATCCTCTGACCCGAAGCTAACAAGCCTTTCACCCAGCGCCCCAGTACGAAGACCGCTTTCCAACGCCAAACCCTGAATCTTACTCAGAACGTTCCCCAGCAAACCCTCAACATCCGCTAATGAACGTGAAAGAGACAAAAAACGTCCTCCGAGAAGAGTGTACAAAAAGGAGGGGTCATGTATTTTTACTCCACAGAGTTTTTTGAAAAAGCCTCTTCCAATAACTCTGATCCACCCTCTCTTTCTCGAGCACTACGATCCCATCAACGATGTGGCCCAAGTCACCTTCGCTTCTAGCAGCAACAACACTACGGAGACCTGCACGTCTAAGAAATGCGACGTAAAGCTCCATAGTCGAAACAGGATCCAACTCGATCATGTTACAAACACTCTCAAAGTCGTCCATGAAAATGAAGGCGCCTTTCGCCTCTTCAGCTTTCTCATAAAGATACCTCAAAAAGACTGGCAGGTTAGACCGCGAAATAGACTCACAAACATCCTTTTCCTGAGGAAAAGGAAAGTCATTCACGTCAATCCGCAAATCCTAAATCATTATAACGACTAAGAAGGACACTACCGGTCAACACCACAGAAAACATAGATCCCGCACCCGACACCACTAATCTCTCTTAACACATCAAACCCAAAAAGAGTCTTTCCAGAACCTGAGTCGCCACAAACAAGTAGAAGATTGTTCCCTTCTAGCCTAAAGAACTCCCCTAAGAAGCCTAAACAATCACTTCACCTAAATGAAAACAATGAAAAATAAACTGCTGCCTCAAGAAAAGAAAAAGGCGGCGTGAAGGAAGTAAAAGATTAATCACATGATGCAGAAAATTTATAACTCTATCTATGCACCAAACTTCCTAGATGCGCCCCGGTGGTGTAGTCACAAAACGGCTACAACGGCCGAGCATACGGGACAGTGCAACCCCTAATGTCACTCCCGCGACCCGGGTGACGCGTCTATCCTAATAGGCGCGTTAGGGAATTCAAATCCCGGCCGGGGCGCCATTTCTCCCTTCTAATTTGGCTTGCCTCATGTTAAGCTTGAGGGTTGATTTACGTAAATTATTTAAGTTTTCCTGTTGAGCAAGGTTTAAATGTGTCATGGGCGGGTAGTCTAGAGCGTAAGGTGCGGGGAACTTGGTATGATTCCCCCTTTAGGGGGAATAAAACCGGGTTTGGGACCCGGAGGCCCTGGGTTCAATGCTGCAGCGTGATTTGCGCTGAGCGAATAGATCCCAGCCCGCCCACCATGTTTCTTAAACTGGAGGGAAGTTACAGTGAGGTTCAGGTTAAAGGGTTACTTGGAGCTTAGTGGCAGTATTCCTGAGGAAGCAATAGATGAGGTTAAGGGATTTTTAGGTGAGATTTGTGAAACTCTTTTTCTGAGGGGGGTTCCTCGTGGTCGTGAGGAGGAGGGGGCGCGTTTGGTTGGGTGGAGGGTGGAGGGTGATAAGTTTCATGTCGAGATCGAGAGCGGTAGGTATGTGCGTGCGCATGTTGCATTTGTCAGGTTGAGGAATGCATTGGCTGGCTTTCTTGGTTCTAGGTTTGGTGTTGGTGTTAGGTCTTCTAGGGTGTTCGATTATGTTTTGGAGTTCGAGCTTGAGAGGGAGCCTCTTGAGCCTGTGAGTGTACTGTTTGCGAGGGACGTTAAGTTTGACGGTAGGAAGGTTACTGTTTTTCTAGAGGAGCTGGATGATACAGCTTTGGAGAGGAATTATTCTGACCGCATAATAAGTCGGATCCGTGAAAAAGTTTCGAGGCAGTACGTGTCGGGGAAGGGGGAATTTACGCGTACGGTCAAGCGCAATGTGAGGGGGTTTGAAAGATATAAGTTGAGCGAGGATCCGACCGAGGTGGCAGTTAAGCTTGGATGGATTAAGGAGTATCCTGCAGCGGGGATTTGGCAGATTATGCCTCCGATGGCAGCTCTGATTAGGGCGATGGAGGGATTGATTGTCGATATGGTTGCTAGGCCTCTCGGGTTCCAGGAGGTAATGCTTCCGCGCCTTATTCCGCTTGATGTTGAGTATAGGAAAGGGCATTTTGGCATTGCTAATGAGATTATTTGGGCTTGCCCGCCGATTTCCCGGGATCCAAAGGACTTCGAGGACCTTATAGATTACGTTGAAATAACTGGCGGTCCTCCGCCTGCTGAATTGCTGAAAGAAAAGGTTAGGCCACCTATGTACGGGCTTTCGTACGCCCAGTGCGAGCCCTTTTATGAGATGTTCCACAAGGAGATAGTGGATTTAGACCTTTTGGAGAAGGAGCCAATCACGCTTTTTGACAGAAATGGGCCCACATACCGGTGGGAAAGCGGAGGACTTAGAGGGATGGAGCGACTTAACGAGTTTCACAGAGTAGAATTTGTTTTCCTTTCAACGCCAGATAAATGTGTTGAGATAAGGGATGCCATACTTGAGAGAACGGAAAAAGTTGTTGGCGAGATACTTGATTTGGATTATAGAGTGGATGCTACTACCGCTGTATATCTTGAGCATGCGGGAAAGACGGAAGAAGAGGAAGGGGGGGAAGGCTTGGTTAAAACATATGATTTGACTGTTCTCTTGCCTTTCCAAACGAAAAGCAGGCCTGAGGCTGAGCTTGAGGTAGCAAGCTTCCACGTTCATACAGATTTCTATGCTAAACGGTTTAGTTTCAAAGATAAGAAGAGGAGGACTGTTTTTACTGGGTGTGCCGGACTTGGTCCATCGAGGTTCGCCTATGTTTTTCTGGTGAGGCACGGATTTGACTTCGAGGGGTGGCCGGCTGAGGTTAAAAAGTACATAGGGGAGAAGCTTCCTGAGCTACCACGCATGCTAACATGGCCTAAGGGGTAAATAAACCTTGGAAGCTTTCGAGTTTACTCGATATAAATGCCGGGCTTTGCCGGCTCGGCAACCTTCGCCTTTTCATGCGTCGACTCGTCAGCGAGTAAAACCTCGACTTCTGCTTCAAACTCGCGTCCAATAAACGATGAAGCAGACTTTATAGTGTTCAGCTCCTCGTCCTGCGTAAGGACTACTTGTGGAAGCTCCTTCATCAACTTTTCTGCGTACCTCGCAGCCTCCTTGCCATGTGTCCTTACTTCTGGGATCTGCATCACACGTTTTAGCAGTCCCTCTTTTCCCTTGAGAGCTTCCTCCAGAACTTTGTACTTCCAGCGAGGGGCTATGAATAACAGGATGCGCCTCGGCTTTTTGCCTGTTACATTCACGATTTCTTTTATGTCGTTCATGAGAGACTCAAGTAGTGCTTCCTTTCCCTCGACCACGTCGTCAAAGTAATTTTCGTTATATTCAGGCCATTTCTCAGCAACTATGAGATTCTTTTCCCCCATTTTCTCCCATATCTCCTCACACAAGTGAGGAACCACTGGAGCTAAGAGAAGGATCATCACCTTTACAGCCGTCTTTAGAACGACGCCATACTCGTCTGTCCGCCTCATGTACCACTTTATGTCATTCCACAGGTTAAAAAAGCATTCCTGTATAGCTGACCTGGTTTTCAGGAGCTCGTAGTTCTCAGTTGCTGCCTTTATTCTCCTGTGCAGCCGGCTCCTAAGCCACCTATCGATCTCCCTCTCGAGGGGTTTCACGGGCGGGAGACTTACTGCGAAGTCGTAGAGTGCTTCGAGGCGCTTTTTGAGGCCTTGAACTTCCTTGTCGCGCCAATCGGGGTCGTTTAGCCCCTCAGCGGCGTATGCTAGTCCGATTCTTGTTACGTCAGCACCATACTTGCTTAATGCTTCACGCATCGTGATGAAGTTCCCTTTAGACTTAGACATTTTTTCTCCTTCAACTCGTATCATGCCGTTAACACCTATCTTACGAGGCCATTTGTCCTCAGGCCAGATCGCTACGTGGTGGAATAGGAAGAAGGTAAGGTGGTTGAAGACTAGCTCTTTAGCTGAAACCCTTAGCTCTATGGGATACCAGTACTCGAACTCGTCCCGCATGGCGTCCAAGAGCTCCTCGCTGAGGCCGCTTTTAGATGATATCTCCTCCAAGCTTCCTTTTCCGAGGAAAACGTAATCAAAAACTTCAGGTGTAAGCTTGCTCGCATCAACATTAAAGTTGTTCAGATACTTTGCTAGAGTGTAAAACGCCATGTATATCGTGGAGTCGGAGAGCGTTTCAACTATCCATTCGGGATCCCATGGCAACCGGGTACCTAGTCCAGTCTTGCGGACGCACGCCTTGTCCTCAAGCCAATCGATAGTGCTCTCAAAAGCACTCCTCGCCTCCTCAGGAAGAATAGTCATTGTCCTAAGTAGACGATGGACCTTCTCCTTCCACTCGGGATCAGAATACTTGAGAAACCACTGGTTTTCGAGTATCTTAACTATGCATTTCGTGTTGCACCGGCATGATACGAGTTGAAG
>JAHAWR010000001.1:19406-24647 GCA_018383835.1 Candidatus Jordarchaeia archaeon
ACGTCGGCCTTCCTTTCAGCCATGAGGTCCCCAACTAGCATGCGCTTAACTTCCCTAACAGGCATTCCACTATACTTGCCTGTGTTCTCCTTAAGCACACCTTTATGGAACTCTTTCCTGTAGATTTCCTTAGTAAGCTCCTCCAGCCTTGGGTCAAGCTGGCTCATCACTCCTGCACTATCAACTGCTTCCACTGCTGGGTGTTCACCTAAACCCTCGGTTCTTATCAGACTTATTGGTTTCAGTTTTTTAATCACATCTATGGGAACGCCATATTTTTCGAGGAGCGACGGATCAGACCTTAACTCTTTGATCGCAGCCCAGTCATATGGGGCATGACTAGGAACACTCATGACCACTCCCGAAGCGTTATTAGGATCAACAAATGATGCTGGTAGGATAGGCACAGAATCACCCAAAACAACGTTCTTGGAAAGTCTACCTACGAGGGAACTGCCCTTAAATGTTTCAAGAACCTCAACATACTTCCCCTGCGCCCTAAGCTTAGGCACGGCAGCCTCACTCACAATCCAAAACTCGTTGTTGCACCTAGCTCGCACATAGGTCGCATCAGGGTTAACCCACATGTTCGTTACGCCAAACACCGTTTCAGGCCTCAACGTTGCCGCCATCAGGAAGGCACCATCTAGCTCGAACTTCAATAAGATAAACTCGACATAAGAAACGCCTTCACCGACGAGGCGGTCATGGTCACCCGTCGGACTTTCACAGCTGGGACACCAGATAACCGGATGCGTCCCTAAAGTAACATACCCCAAATCCTTTAGCCTGAGATACTGCCACTCGATAAAACGATTATAACAAGGGTCTATTGTTGTAAATTGGCGGCGCCAATCAACGGAGAAACCAATCCGCGTAACATCTTCTATTACCTCGTAGCGATAATACTCAACAATGTAGCGCGGGTCCTTAAACTTTTCAACTTCCTCTTCAGGCACGCCACCCTTTACTAAGATTCTAACCTGATCCTTGTCGCCTTTACGGATTCTTTCAGCAACACCAACTATAGGCTCGCCTGTAGCATGAAACGCAAACGGGAAAAGGACATTAAAACCCTGCATTCTTTTAACTCGCGCATAGATGTCAGCCTTTAAACAAGTGAAGGCGTGCCCCAAGTGGAGGCGGCCATTGAGATACGGATAAGGAAAAGTTATGAGTAATCCCTTTGCCTTTTTCCCGGTTCTTTTGTCCTTTGTCGGTGGATCAGCTTCAAATATTTTGGATTCAGCCCAGCGCTTTTGCCATTTTTCTTCGATAAGTTTCCAATCGATTACCATAACTATGGCACCTCTCTCGAAGGGCTATTAAAGAGTAAAAGGGTTAGATAAATAAGCATTTTCACTAGCTAAATGTTAAAAATCAATTTTCGCCGCCCCAAGGGCACAGTCTTCCAAAGGGGCTTTTTTCTTCGACGATTTAACATTGCTAAGATAAGGAAAAGCTTTTTAGTGGCTCAAATTCGATAGTCTCACGGGAAGGCTCCCACCGTATACCCCAGGTGTTTGATATGGTTAGAGTTAAACTTTCAGAAGAAGAGAGAGCCATCGTTAAGGAAGTAATGGACGAACTAGGGATAAGCGGTGGAAGAGTCAAAATGCTCGTTGAAGCCGTGGGAGTTAGGACAGGCTTTGATAAAAGAAGAATGCGAGTAGCGGTCAAGCGCGCACTAGTTGGGGGAGAGCCCATCGTTAAGAAGAAATGAGAAAAGAAATAAGCTCTGGAGGTGGTTGAAAAAGTGGTTGAAAAGGAGAGAAAGATAGAGGAGCCGGTCATTGGCGTCTATGTGTGCAAGTGAGGCGTCAACATCGGAGGAATCATAGACACAGAGGCTGTGGCAGAATATGCAAGCAAGTTGCCAAACGTTAAAGTAGCGAAGACATACTCCTTCTTTTGCTCTGACCCAGGACAGAAAATGATAAAGGAGGACATTGAAACGCATGGTATTAACAGGGTTGTTGTTGCAGCGTGCACACCTAAAATACACGAGCCAACCTATAGGGCTCTGTTACAGTCGGCGGGGCTGAGCCCCTACTACCTCGAAATGGTTAATTTAAGAGAACATTGCTCTTGGGTTCACATGACAGACCCGCAGGCGGCAACTGAGAAGGCTAAGAAGCTAGTGGCTGCAGGTGTAGCGAGGGCCAGGCTACTTGAGGACGTACCCCAGAAAAGGCTGCCCGTCGAGCCAGCTGTCATGGTTATTGGTGGAGGCATTGCTGGGATAAGTGCTGCTCTAAGCGTGGCGAACCATGGAATAAAGGTTTACCTTGTGGAAAAGGAGGCAACTATTGGTGGGCTGGCGGTCCGCCTAGACAGGACTTTTCCGACGGACGACTGCGCTATCTGAATATTGGCGCCAAAAATGGTCGAGGCCGCCAAGCACCCAAACATCGAGATACTCTCATATACAGAAGTATTGGACGTGAAGGGAGTTCCAGGATCCTATAAGGTAAAGCTTCTCAAAAAGCCGAGGTACGTGAACGAGAAAAAGTGCACCGGGTGCGGTAGCTGCACAGAGGTGTGCCCTGTAGCAGTACCCGACGAGTTTAACTGTGGACTAGGGTATAGGAAGGCGATTTACATACCTTTCCCCCAAGCCGTACCAAAGGTTGCCCTAATATCCATGGATGACTGTATACAGTGTAAGTCCTGTGAGAAAGAATGCAAGGCGGGAGCGATAGACTACGAGCAAAAACCAACGGAAATAGAGCTGACTGTTGGAAGCATAATCGTCGCGACTGGATTCGAAATATATGATATAGCCAAGTACGGCGACTATGGTTATGGGCGATTCGAGAACGTCATAACCCAAATAGAGCTGGAGAGAATGCTGAGCCCCACTGGACCTACTGGAGGGGAGCTCGTCAGGGTCTCAGATGGAAAGCACCCGAAGCGCGTAGCCATGATACAATGTGTCGGATCCAGGGATGTGAAGAGAAACCCCTATTGCTCGGAGGTCTGCTGCATGGTTGCCGTTAAAAACGCCAAGATAATAAAGCAGGAAAGCCCTGACACCGAGGTCATCATCTTCTACATGGATATCAGGGGAATAGATGAAGGACATGAAGAATATTACCTAGCGACCCGCGAGTACGGTGTAGTTTTTGTGAGAGGAAGGGTGGCTGAGGTCATAGAGGATCCAGAAACCAAGAACCTTAGGCTTCTCGTCGAGAACACACTCACAGGAGAACTGCTGGAGACAGAAGCTGACTTGTTAGTACTCTCAGCCGCAGTAGTGCCCTCTGAAGGAACAAATAAAATAGCACAGATCCTAGGGCTCAACAAGAGGCCAAGCGGTTTCTTAGCACCACAGCATGTGGCACTAAACCCGCAGGAAACTAAAAACCCAGGAATATACATCTGCGGTGCCGCGTTAGGACCAAAGAACATACCCTACGCTGTTTCAAGCGCCAGAGCTGCAGCAGCGGCAGCCGCTGCGTGGACGCTTTCAGGAGAAGTTGCCGTAGAAATGATGACTCCAGAAGTGAACGAAGAACTCTGCGTGGGTTGCAGAAGGTGTGAGAGAACATGTCCCTTCGGAGCGATAAAGGTCATGGATGGAAAAGCCATAGTTAGCGAGGTACAGTGTAAAGGGTGCGGTTCATGCGTCGCTTCATGCCCAGCTCACGCATTAGACATGCGCTACTATAGGGACAAGCAAATCATAGAGGAGATAAAGGCAGCAGTCAGAACACGCCAAACTTAAGGGTCTTAGCCGATGAGCATGCTGGCGAAAGCCTTTAGGCCAGCATGGAAGGCTCTGGCTAGCGGCCAGATGGACCCAACACCTTTCTCATTCTTCACCTATTGGATGTGGGCTGAGAGTAAATGTTTTATAATACCTATTTAAAACAGTCCACCGAGGTGTTGTTGGCATGCCCACGCCACGTTTCAACATAATATCTTTCTGCTGTTGGAAGTGAGGCTACGGCGCCAGCGACCTAACAGGAGTTTCTAGAGTGCAATACGACCCTTCGGTGATGATAGTGAGAGTTAAGTGCACTGGCAGGGTTGACGTCAAACATATCCTAGAAGCGATAAGGCAGGGCGCTGACGGCGTTATGGTCGTCGGTTGACACCCCGGTGAGTGTGACTTCGGGGATGGCAATATGAAGGCGCGACGGCGAGTGGAGTTCGCAAAGAAGGTGCTCGACAAGGTTGGCTTAGGAGGAGACAGAGTCAACATGTATAATGTTTCAGCTGCTGAGGTCGGCAGGTTCAGGGACGCCATAATGGACATGGTTGAAAAACTTGAGAAGCTCGGTCCAAACCCGCTGAGGGGCGGGTAGTTGTGTCAATAAGCGATAATTTGATTTGGGATGAGCCTCAAGCCGAAAGTGACATGCTTGAGGTGACTGGCCCTCGTAAGCGGTGGGCCAACAAAATAGAATTGTCTTCATTGGAGAGTTAGTGGATGAGTGAATAGGATTGATGCGTTACAGTTTGTTCTTTGATGACGGAGGGTGCCTGGATTGGAGCTTAGGAGAAGGGTTGATGCCATTATAGAAGCAGCGGACAGCTTTAGAGTAAGAGCATTCTTCACAGGGGAGAAAGAAATAGTAGATGCAGGAAAGTTTTCTAAAGAGGAGTACGAGAGATATCTAGATTACTTACTAGAGGACGAGTTCAAGAGACGATTCATACTTGGGATTATAAAAGAGAGCGAGGGACTAACGATAGAGGAAATAGTTCACAGAGCAGGAGTTCCTAGGCTTGAAGTGATTAGGCATGTTGACCTGCTACGATATGAGAAGCTAGTAGAATTCAATTATGACGGACTCATAGTTTCTAAGAAGGAGGAGACGCGAAGCATACCCTACGAGAAGGTAAGGTTTATTGTTGAGGAAGGGTTATGTACCGGGTGTGGTGGGTGCATTGCAGCTTGCCCGGTTTGCGCTATAGCATTCGTTGACGAGAAACCCATAATAGATGAAAGTAAATGTGTAGGTTGCGGCGTTTGCAACATTCACTGTCCCAGAACTTTCTTCCCCATAAGCTTGTTCAGGGAAAGCGTGAAGGGCGATCCTGTCGACGTGGAGACGGAGGGGCTATCGTTCTTTAGGCAGGCTTACACAGCACAAACAGCTAAGGAAAAGGTGAAGCAGGTTTGCCAAGATGGAGGCGTAGTGACATCAATTTTGGCGTATCTCTTCGAGAAGGAGATGATAGATTGCGCTGTTGGGGTAAGGAAGGCAGACGAATCTTGGAGGACACAGGCGA
>JAHAWR010000001.1:24675-47312 GCA_018383835.1 Candidatus Jordarchaeia archaeon
CGGAGTTGCCGGCACCAAATACACGGTGACCCCGTCCATCTCAGTATTGGAAGAAGTTAAGAGAAGAGGTTTAAAGAAGGTTGCCGTTGTGGGGGTTCCTTGCCAGATACATGCAGTTAGGAAGGCTGAAGCCTACTCCTCAGAGCTTTTATCATCTCTCGGAGAAATTGTGATTTTAATAGGGATTTTCTGCATGGAGAACTTTGGACACAGGGCTCTGAAGGAGATAGTTGAGGGACGACTTGGTGTTAAACTTGAAGACGTTGTTAAGTTTAACATAGATAAAGGAAGGTTCTTTGCCCACACTAAGAGTGGAGAGGAAAGATCGATAGCAGTTAAGGATGTGTCTATGCTGGCGCGTCACGCCTGCCATTACTGCCCCGACCTAACCAACGAGCTTGCAGACATTTCGGTTGGCTCCATAGGATCCTCGAAAGGTTGGTCAACGGTACTGGTGAGGACTAAAAAAGGAGAAGAAGTATTCGAGGGAGCTGTAAAGGAGGGCTATGTGACCGCTAATCCACTTTCGGATACCAGCATGGAGCTACTTCAAAAGTTGGCTAGAGGGAAAAGAAGAAGAAACCTTGAGGCACTAAACGAAAGAGCAAGAGAAGGAAAATACACAACATTACTCATCTAACTCTAACAAAGGTTCTTCATATGTTATCTCATTGTTATCTATTTTTATTATTTTTATTAAATAATTTAAATAATAAAAATATTAACAAGCGAACATTTTTAGAGGCGTTTAACTATAACATTTCCTTCGCTGTCTTCTATTGTCACTTGGTAGCTTTCGGCTTGTTCTTCGTAGTCTAATGAGATCTCTTCGTTAGGAGGCAACTCAGCTATACCGTAAACGTAGGGTTTAACTTCGAATAATTCCTCTTTAATGGCGCTTATACGTACTGTAACTCCTTTTAGGGGGGTGCTTGAAGTGTTCTTAACGATAAACGTTATCTTTGGAGCTCCTCTGCTCGCCGAGACGGTTATGAGGCGTGGATCTAGGGGCTTAGAGAAAGGCTTTGGCTCTTCTACCGTTTCTTCAAAGAGTTTCTCTTCAATTTTTTCTTCTGTGACCACGTTTATTGGAATCTGAAACCTTATGGCTTCACCGCTAGCCTTCACGCATTCCACTTCAAGATACCACCGAGAATATGCCCCGAAAGTTAGGGACCAGTAGGTTACTTCCGGTGGCTCCCAAAGGTAGTTGTAGCTTGGTTCAGCGTATCCGGGTATCTTTATGGTTACGAAGCCTGATCCGGGGTTTTTCTCTTCAACCGAGAGGATTCTTTCTCTCGATTGTTTTTTGACGTGAGAACATATCGTCCTGTACTGGGGGCAGGCACACTGCAAGTTTGCCTCATGGATCAGACTGACGGTCATTGTTCTGATGTTTTGAGTGAAATATTTTAGCTTGACCTCCTCCCCCGGCTCAAACGTGTCTTTTTCCAGAGAGAAGGTCATGCCCTTTATGTTCAGTGAGACTGGCGTTGCTTCAGCAGCAACTCTAGCTACTAAAGTTACGGGGATCTCAGAGTATATTCGCCATTCCTCTTCGCGTGTTCCAAGTTTCTTCACAGAAAGTAAAGCTCTTAAAGTGTAGTCGACCTTATTAGGGATGGATGGAACCGCGCGCCGGCTAATGATCAGCTCTCGCAACCTTACGTATTCACCCTTTCTTAGCACGCCCTCACAAAAAATGTCGCTGCTAGCCACGGTAAGCTCATTTCCACAGGGAAGCTTAGTGAGAAGAGAAACACTTCCCCCCCAGATTTCAGTATCTTTATCTATGCTAAAAATGGTCCTAGTCTTCAATGAACCGCCTATCTCTGCAACATTACTTGAAAACAACTTTATCGACATGGGCCACAACCCAGAAAATTTTTACAGGAAACCACTACCTTTCCGTATGGGCGCGCACCACGAGATCGGCGAATACTTCCATGTCCTTTAGAAGCATTTCCATTTTTTCTTCATCTTCCTTCCTGAAGGTAGCAGTCTTCATTATAAGGACGGCTAGAACGTATTTGAAGAGGTTTAGTATCAATTCTTTCCCATCGCTCTTGGTTTTTCCCGTGAAGACTGCTGAGTCTGCCACAAAGAAGTTTTCCCTCAGGTTATTGCATGCAGTGATAAAGTCTCTTAGGTCAGCTCTAAGTTGTAGCCCGGTACTTACTCCTTGAACATTGTGAACAATAACGTTGCCAGCAGTGTCACTTATAATAACTTTTGCGGGTATTTCTGCCAGTTGTTTTTGTGCATTTTCAAGATGTTTCTGAAGTTCCTCGTAGTGGGCCACTAGAATGTCCCTAAATATTTCGGCAAGCCTTTCTTGCTCGTAAATGGAGGTCACGTAGTATTTTGCTCCCCATTTATCGAAGACTTCACTAAAAGTACGTTTAGCTTCGCTTAGGTTTTTCTCCAACAGTTCTTTAGCGTAATCCTTAACGTCGTACTTGTGCAGGAAAACGTAGATTGCGGGCTTAACTCCCTCTTTCTTAAAGAACTCCAAAACTTTCCGGAAGTAATCTTTAGCTTCCTCAAACTTGTCTGGGTCATGAAGGTCTATCACTGGAATCAGTATGTCTGTGCCAGCAAAAACCTTAGGATCCTCTAAGTATGATTCAATGTATTGTTCTTGCCCACCGAAGTCGAAGAGGCTCACGTCAAGCCCCAAAAATGGGTGGCGACGTACTTCGTACATCACTGTAGGAGCAATGCCCTTCGTTTCCTGAGGTTTCTTGCCGGCAAAGGTTGTAAGATATATGCTTGTTTTTCCACTACCAGCCAACCCTATAAGCGAAATCTTCATACGATTCCCCTCCAGTTCCGGCTTACAAAAGAATGAAATCAGCTTTAAACATTTCCGTTTTCACTCCTTTTTTTGAGCTCAGCTATAGAGATGCGCTTCACCAGAATTGGACCACGTTTAGTGGCAACACGAACCAAGTACTCTCTATCGTTCAATGCGCGCGGATACTTGAATTCAAGTTCCTCCGATGGATGCCACAATTCAATATCCGTCGTCCAAACATTCGTTTCAAAGAGCTCCTCGAGATGAGATATCCTCACGTTTACGTCATAGAGAATCTGCCCTGAACTGTTCTGGAGAACCAGCAGAAGCTCTTGGCTACCGTTTGTCAAAGCTGACTCTACCACCTTAATCGGGGACTTGCCAGCCAGCTTAACGCCCTCCACAACCTCTTTCTCCAGCGGTATCGGTCCCGCCTTTAATTCTAACTCAGCCAATGGCACTCCGGGAACCCTCATAACATATGTCCGCCGCCGTTTAACAGTGTAAAGCTGAACCTTTTTAACCCTAGCCAAGTTCAGCACGCTTGTAAGTCCCTGCCTGTTCAGAGGCTCAACTTCAATGTAACCGTTCTCTGCAGCGTTGTAAAGAAGTTCTAGAGCGATTGGAGACCTCACGAGAACAGTCGAATAACCCTCAGGAGAACCTACACTACCAACAGATATGTCCGCATCCTCGGAAGTCAAATCCGAACAAAAGTAACAGCTTGACGCCCTATACTTGTCAAGTCTACTTAAAGGATATGACGCTACTTTATCTCTGTCAAAGTATACGTTGAATTTACCGGCAGAAATGCTCATCTTAGAAATGGATGTCAGAGGGATCTTCTCCTCTTCCTCGAGGAACGTTTTTAGACCATCGTAAGAGAATGAGTCCATGCAGAACAATCCTATTTTGAGTATGTTTGCTCTCATCAGGAGGTGAAGCATTCCAGCGGGGAACCCCTGCATCTTCTTAACAGCGGATATGTTGCACGGAGTGCCAACGAAAGCCAAGGACTTTAATCCTTTCTTTATCGCGTCAACTAAAGCTTTGACAGTATAGCTGTGTGAGTAAACGCTGCCGGCACCTTCCAGGATTTCCTCCTCGGTAGTGGCGATAAATGCCGTGGGCTTCCACGGCTCCTCCTTACTTTTATGTGTCACCACGGCACCGTCAATCAGACCTTCCTTCAAAGCATAGAGAAGGAGCCCTGTAACCACTCCTCCGTCCTGCCCGTGGACGGCGTCAATTTTACACCTAGCTTTGTAAGCTGAAATGAAGCCGCCTATTAAATCTTCCACATGGGTCTTTGTCCGCGGGCATACGTTGTAACAGACGCCACACGCCGTACATTTTCCCTTAAGAGTCGGCCTTCCGTCGACCATTTCTAGGGCGTTTTCAGGGCATGAAGCTATGCATGCCGTGCACTCGGTACATACTCCTGACAGTATTACATGGCTCTGGAGACGAGCAAAATTTTCAAACTTTTTTTCTTTTAAGGCGCGTTCAGGATAGAAGTAACTTACATGGGTTTCCTCGTTAGGCGATGACAAGCCCTCACCACCCATTTTTCTCCGAACCACTTTTTCTCTGAACATAAAAAACGATAGTTAAATATAAAAATTATCGAGTAATAGTTATTCTTTGTTTCTAGCTTGCGGCCAACCTGTTTCTCGTGCGACTTCTTTTTTGGACAGGATAGAGGAGGGCAAGTACAAGAAAAACCATAGTTGCTACGGTGATCGAGAGGGGGATTCGCCATGTGTCTTGTCGTGATATCACTAGGGGGAGGTTTAGGGATATTTTGCGTTCTGTTATAGTTATTAGTGTGGCGTCAGAGATATACACTTTTCCGTTCCCTGTCACCGCTATCGCGTAGATAATTACTTCATTTTCAAGTTCTAGCGTATCAAGTTGAAGGCTTACTGTGTTTTTTTGCGAAATATTTGTGAAGGTTCCTTGACCACTTATAGCCACGACCATTAGGTTTATGATGTCGTAGGGGTGGTCTGCTGTAACATTTAGAGAGAAAATTTCGCCTTTTCTCACTTCTAACGGGATGACCATACTAAATTGTACTGGAGCCAAGTCTCCAACCAACCATTCACAAAGAGATTTAAAGAGTTGGATATTATCTTTCTCGGCTACTAGTTCGTCTTTCCAGAGGTCTAAGTCGGAGATGAACGCCACTCTTCCGTTGCCCCAGCTAATGCATGATGCAACAATAATGGATCCTTGGACAACAAGTATCGGTGTTCCTCCTTCAATTTTTCCATTGTTGCATAGCAGAACTTCATTTGCCCTGAACGTTTGAGGAGCTTTAATGCACCTAGCAGCTACAGGACCTGATGGGTCACATGTTAAGAAGTTGATGTTAAAGATGGATGCCAGTTTGTTTGCGTTATACGCTAAGCTGGGATCGTTCTCTCCTATTATTATGAGGCCGCCGCCTGATCTAACAAAGTCGAGAATAGCTTCAAGCTCGTTGTCGTTGTAGTCTCCTGAGGGATAGTAGACGATGAGTGCGTCGAATTCTTTAAGGATAGCTGGTGTTATTTGGGTTTCAAGCTTTTGGAAGTGAAATAAACTTGCGTTTAGCGTGCCTCTAAGGAGCAAAGTGCTATTCCAGAACTCCAATGGTTCTTGCTGGTGAAACTCATCGACAAGTATTCTAATCGGGGTTCCCACCTCTATGGAGGTTTGCGTAGGAAAGAAACCTTCCTTGGTTACCGTTATATTGTATAAGCCTCGCTCTGGGCAAGGTAGATGAACCATGCCGTTTTCATCTGTGAGGTATGTATGGTAGTAATTCCACCCTTGGATGCACACGTAAGCGCCACTAACTGGTGAGCGCCCGTCTGAAATCTTGAGCGTTATTCTCTGCCCCGGAACTAAAAGTCCTTCAACGGTTACGTTCAAGATTTTTGGTAGTCCAAAGTATACTGGTAGTTCTGGGTCACCTAAGAGAATGTATTCGAGAAAGAGTTGAGTATACATTGCTTCGCTCTTCACTAAGTGGACATATGATTCATAATATTCTTTTTTGGCTTCATACAGGGCGTATCCTGGCCGGCGGGTGAGTGGTGGATCCGCGCTGAAAAATATCTTAAAGAAAGTATAATCGAAGAACGTGTCCGCAGCGTCTTTCAGCGTGTCGCCGCCAAAGCTTGTTCTAGTTGGTGCTATGACAGCTATAGCGCCGCCTTTAGGATTTTTCAGTAAGGATTCTGCGATAGAGTCACTCTCACCATCAATGTAACCAGCAGAACACGCTGATATGAAGAATAACGGAAGATGGTAACCGTTGGAAAGGTTTCCTGCAGCAGTTGACGTGAAGAACGAAGTGCCACTCTGCGATATGTAGAGTGCTGTTGGGCTTCCGTGAGAGCATATGTCAACTACCGCAGCTCCCTCATTTTCAATCGCGTCTATGAAAGAAGATTCCGTGAGGTTATTGAATTGTCTTTTACTGTCATATGCAAGAAGAACTGTGCCAGATGGGGGCAGGGGGAATGCTTGGAGAGCTGCCAGTTTAGCTCGCCACCCTTGAATGTCTTGTGAGTAGCTTATTTCGCCTCCCGCGAGGAGGACTCTGCCAGTCCATTCGCCTGAACGTAGGAGGAGGTGTTGCTCGTACGTTAGCGTTTTGTTGATAAAAACGTTTAATTCATCTATGGAAGAGACGGGCACTCTCCCCACGTAGAGTTCAGGGATCCAATCGATTTCTCCAGGCTCACCATAACGTCCGTCTTTGTCGTCATCGAATGATCCGTCGAGAGCAGCATAGTAATAATCTGATGGCACGATGTTATTACCTACGCTGAAATTCCTTATGGGGATCTTGTCGACGTCCCCTACTAAGAGGACCCATCGCGCCCCTTTTGAGATATATAAGTCTTTTAGGAAGTTGCGAATTTTGGAGGCGCCGTCCTCGCCTGTGTAGTTTTCATATATCGAGTTAGTCGTGTAGATTTCTGCTGGAAGTCCTTTAAGTGTTTTCCATTCAGCGAATGGACGGATAGCGTCAATCCAGCTTTGGTCGCCTACTATTATTATGTATCTTACGCTGTTAGTGGTCAATATAGCTGGAGTGTATGGAGGGGATGGAGGAGAGGCTGGATATAGAGAGTATATTTGTGGAGGCTGGTTTAGGATGGGGGAAGCAAGGAGAGCAAGTATCAAGAAAAGGGGTAGTGCAACTTTCCTGAGCGTCTCATCACACCCCCTTGCGTGTAAATTTGAGTTGCGTTCAGTAAATGTCTTCTTCCGGTTTTCCTTCTTTTTTCAGCTCTTTTACTGATATCTTCTTTAGTAAGAGGTTGCCCGTCGAGTCTTCTACTTTGATTATGTATTCTCCGTCGTTGTCTACTCTGGGGAAGACGAAGACTAGGCTTTCTAGGGGGAACCATAATTCCACATTGGTTGACCACGAGTATGTTTCGAATATGTCCTGTATGTGGCTTATAGTTATTTTTATGTTTTCAAGTCCTTTTTCAGACGAGTTCTTAACTGTTATTTTAAGTTTCTTTCCTTGCTCCATTAGTTCTATGTCCTCCAGATCGACGGGGCTCTCGCGTACTAGTTCAACTTGCCTGTCTTTTAACGGGATCTTCTCAGAGAGGGCGACATTTCTTACTGGAGTCTGTCCTCCATAAAGGTGGCTGAGAAGGAAGTAAACGAGACTCTTCTGTTTTTCCGCATCAAATTGAAGGGACTCTACGACCCTCCGGGACACTTCGGGTATCGCTAGGACGCAAATGTTCTCCAGCAAGGAGGCTATTCGCTTGCCTTCTTCGATGAACTCCCGGTCACTTTCACTTTTGACGGGTTTAAGGTTTGCTTCCTCAGCTAAAATCAGTAGGTAAAGGTTATCGTATAGTTGCTTCTGGATCTTCTCTCTTAGCACTCTGAGAAGCTCCTCGCCAAGGGGTTTTGCTATGGAGGTAGGGGTGCTCACAATGATCACGAATACCTCCTCTGTCTCTTCGTCTATTCCCGCTCTCTCTTTCTTCCTAGAAGACTTGGCAGTGAATTTTGTTCCAGAGTATACTTTCCCTCCGAATTCCATGTCGACGTGGTCTACGTTTCCCTTAAACTCGTTAACTCCCAGCCACCAGACAGGGTGGCGTTGAAGAAGCCTGATGATGGACTTATTATTCTTCAGCTCACTGGGTAAGGTGAAAAGGATCAAGTGCCCTTTCGCCTCATGGAAACAACACAAGTATACTTCGATGAACTCGGAGAGGAGGGGGGCTCTTGGACTGGTAGCTATGCCACCGTCTTCAACTTCTTTTTCCAGAAGGGATGATTTCGCTATTTCGTTAGTTGGATGCCTAGACGGGTGCTCAACCATTCTTTAACCCTCAACAGAACTCAATATCTTTCGCTCTTAATCTGGGGGGATGTGGGCTGCAGCTCTATGTTGTAGTAGCGTGCGTACCTCTTAAATCCGTCAATCCATTTCTTGCTTATTACCCCGATAAGCTTGCCGTTCTTATCCACCACTCCCACTCGCTTTATTTTAGTCTTCTCAAACAAATCTTTGATCTCATCTATTGACGTGTCCTCACTCACCGTGATTATGTCGCGAAACATTATGTCTTTAGCCTTATATTGTCGAGGGTCTTCCTCTCTAGCGATAAGTCGGAATATCGCCCCGTCCGTTATTATACCTACAACATTACCTTCATTGTTGACCACAAAGACGCTGCTCACCCAGTTGTCAACCATAAGTTGAGCCACTCTAGATAATGAATCATCTTCATTACAAGTAACTATTTCCCTCATGGCAATGTCCAAAATGGAGAAGGAACGTTTCTCGAACTGCACGGTTCATAACCTCCTCAATATTTAAACTGCTTGGCCATATAAATAGTATTTGTTGCCTCATCGAAGTTGAAGACATATATTGGTAACTGATTTAGTTCTAGGTTCAGGAAGAGCCCTCTAAAAAAGGAGGCAAATATAGTGCCTCGGCCGGGATTTGAATTCCCTCAGCCTCAAACGGCTACCCGGGTCAAGGGGTCGAGTGGGCAGGTGTAAGCCTTGAGCCCCTTATGCTTGGCCGTTGTAGCCATTAGGGTGACTACACCACCGAGGCACTCGAATATTCTCGGTGAGAGGTGCTGTTTATTAATGTTTCGTCACACTAAAAAAGAGGTAAAAAAGATCTCTAGAGGGGGGACGATACATTGAAGGTCATTATTTCTCCAATTGCTTTATCCAAGGCTCTTTATGTGGCGCTTGACAACAAGGGGGTTGAGGTGGCAGGTTTCCTTGTGGGACGAGTAGAGGAGGATCACGTTCTAGTGACTGACAGTCTTTGGATGGGCAGCAGAGGGGGAGACGTCCGTGTGGAGCTTGACTTTAACGTCATGGCCAAGGTGACCGAAGAACTGGAAAGGGAAAGAGGCGGCGAAGTTATAGTTGGATGGTGGCACAGTCACCCCAGGATGGGGGCAGACTTTATGTCAGCAACAGATGTTGAAACGCAACGTGTGTACCAAGCCTTTTTCCCGCATGCAGTAGCGCTCATCGTTGACCCCGCAGAATATGAGAAAAGTGGAGTTAACGAGAGAAGCTGCAGCCTTTACAAAATTGTAAGCGATAGGTACGAGGCGATCCCCCTTGAAACAACATTAGAGTTAAATGAGTTGATTTCAGCAAGTGTGAAGTTCATGAAAAAGGCTCTGGGTAGGTACGCAGGGGGAGCTGTTTTGACTCAAAAAGCAATGTTTTGCGGGAAAGAAAGACTTGGAAAAAACGGTGAACTATTTATAATTACTCTCTCAATATGGACAATAATACTTGTTCTTCTTTTCTGGATTCTCTCCTGAGCATTTTTAAAAGCTAAGTTAAAAGCTAAGCTCCGAACATGAATGGCAGGGAGAAAGGGGAGGCAAAACTGGGGAAGTTTATTTGAAGGTTACGGTCGACTTATTCCGGGTCTACAGGTGGGTGATACACTATTTTCTTCTAAAATCTTGCGGGCAAGGTCTACCATTTTACGCTTTCTTAAGTTATGTTCCCTAATCCATGCTGCAATTTTCTCAAAAATCATTGCTTTACAGTCTCCACATATTAACTCGCCACTTGTGCACCTATGGTAAATATCCTCAACAAGTGAGTCGTCATCTACGCGGAAGAAAGCTAACTCGTAAACTCTACACTTATGTGGTTCGCCTCCAAGTTCTCTTTGTTCTCTGATCGTAGGGCGCCCACCTGTCAACGCATTCATTATCTTAAACTTTACGCTTTCAAGGTTCTCGCTAAGTTCAAAGTAGCTCATAGGGTTCCGCTTACTCATTTTCTCAGAACCGTCGAGACCTCTTATGAGGCGGTGGAAGGTTGCGCTAGGAGGGACAAACTTGTGGTGGGGGTGAAGGCGCCTAGCTATGTCGCGAGTTAAACGTATATGGGGGTCTTGGTCGGCTCCGACGGGGACTACCACTGGTTTTGGGCCACCGAAGTCTTCATGTTCCGGAAGAAGTATGTCACCTACCTGCAGTAACGCTGTCATGTAAAGCCCAAAAACGGTCTGTTCTCCGTAAATTGCCTTCATCATGGCTGTCGTGACATGTGCTCCCGCCTCGAACGCTATGTCCATGACACGCTTTTCCTCCGACTGACGGTAAATGTAGGCTCTTTCTGGGTCAAGCCCTAAAGCCAACATGTCAGCCAGATTATTCACAGCGATCTCAAATGACTCTTCGTACGGTATTCTGTTATCACAGAAAGCTTCAACATCAGCGATACAGTAAAAAGCAGTAGCGCCATACTCTTTCTGATAATAAACAATTTGCTCAGCAGTCGTCAGCGAACCAAGATGAAAGGACCCACTCGGCTTAATACCAGAAAGTACAGCAAAAGATTCACCATTCAATATCGCGTTTAAAATAACATCGAAACCTCTATGACCAAAAATAATCCCCCTACGAAAATATTTCCCCGGTTTAGGAAGACGTCTAACAATATCGGAACTCATAGGTTCAATCCCGAACTCACGAATAAGTTTTTCATAATCGTCAATGCCAGAAACGCTCCACGGATCCAGCAACGCGCACACCCCCGCAAAATCAAGCCAAACAGACAAAATAAAAATTTCCAGTTAAGCCATTAACAAACAACCACAATTAACAAAGAGGAAAACACACCCAAAACAAAAAATGAGGCATGTGGTGCCCCCGGTGGGAGTTCCAGGCAAATGCCTCTTGAACCCACGACAACTCGGTGTCTAACTGGGAACTTTATTAAGCATCTTCAGCTTCACCCCCTTGTTGGGTCGAGCGCTGTAGGGCGTTTGACTCCCAGCTAAGCTACGGGGGCCCCGTTCTCTTCAGTTGCAAAAATAATATTTAAAATTTTTCTTGTTTTTCATCAATGTTTTTCGAAAAAAGTTTAAGAGAGGAAACCTATTTCAAGGACATCTCGATAAATATTTCTTCTGGAATGCGTATTCTCATTATCTGTTTCAGCGTGCGTTCATCAGGGTCATGGAGGACTATCAGGCGTTTGTGGACACGCATTTCCCACTTATCCCATGTAGCTGTTCCTTGTCCCGACGGCCCCTTTCTTACTGGGACACGGAGCCTTTTTGTTGGTAGGGGTATTGGGCCAGCTATTCTTACACCTCTTTTCTTGGCTAGCTCTTTAATTTGGTTGCAGACCGCGTCCAGCTTTTGGTGGTCTGTGCTTGAAAGCTGAATTACCGTTTTTTGCATTAGCGCCACCTTTCCTACTAGGTGAAATGCAAGTGTAGTGATAATGAAGGGGGTTAAAAAGTTTTTGAGTTAGTATAGGGCAAAGTCCAAAACCTTACTGCAGGAACAGTTTCTTTCCTTAGGTATTGCTTCCACGACTCTGTAAAGTAGCTTTCTCACTCTTTCTATGTTTTCACGCATACTCTTCGCGACCTGTTCCGCTGTGACAGGTCTTATCCCGTAAACGTCGACGTCTGTTGGCATAGCTATAGTAGCGAAACAAATTTCTGCCTCCTTAGCCAAGACGCATTCCGGATAGGCTGTCATTCCGACTACAGAGAAGCCTTGGTTTTTATAGAAGAGACTTTCTGCTCGGGTTGAGAAACGTGGACCGTTTATGCAGACGTATGTTCCTTCTTCGTGTATTTTGTAGTCGAGTTCGCGTGCGCAGTCGATTATTATTTTTCTTAGTTCAGGGCAGAATGGGTCTGCGAATTCCACGTGTCCTACGACTCCTCCTTCGAAGAATGTGTCTTTTCTTTGTCCGAATGTTCTGTCGAAGATCTGGTTAACTATGACGAATTCCCCGGGTTTAATTTTTTCTGGCTGGAGACTACCGCATGCTGCTGGGGAGATTATTCTTTGTACGCCTAGGCTTTTTAGTGCCCATATGTTTGCTCTGTAGTTTATTTCGTGTGGTGGGATGGTATGGTGCCTTCCGTGCCTAGCGAGGAAGGCGACTTTCCTTCCTTTCACTAGCCCTACGATTATATTGTCCGATGGGGGGCCATAGGGGGTGTAAACTTTAATTTCTTTTGCGACTGAGAATATTGCAGGGTCATAGTTTCCTGTTCCGCCTAGGATGCCGATTTCGCATGGTAGAAGTTCTTCTATTTCTTCTTTAGTTGCGTTTATCGGTACATATAGTGGGAAAATTTTTCTCAAGTAGCCAACCTCCTCTCCTAAAAGGTGCTGTAGCTAGTTATTCAGCGGTGTGATTTTTTAATCTTTTGCCGGCAGAATTGTGGAGGATGATAAAAATGTGCGGGATAAGGGAAGTTTTATGTGGGTCAGTTATTTGTTGATTTCGATTATTCTTCCTGTTCCTTGAGGAGCAACAATTTCTCCTTGCTCCATTACGACAATGCCATTGACTATTGTTATTTCTGGTTTACCCTTCGTTTTCCATCCTTCGAATGGGGACAGTTTTGCTTTTGAGTGAAAGTTCTCGGGTTTTATTTTGTCTATCTTTTTTGGCTCAATTATTGTCAAGTCTGCGTCATATCCTTCATCTACTTTTCCTTTGTTTGTTATTCTGAATATTTGAGCGGGTCTCTCGGAAAAAGCATCTACCAGTCTTTGCAGGGTTATTCTCCCTTTGTTTAGCTGGGTTAGCATTAGTGGAAGGGTAGTTTCTAGTCCGGGGAACCCCGATGCAGCTTCACAGAATGGGATCTCTTTTTCGGCTTTCTGGTGGGGTGCGTGGTCGCTTGCAACCACGTCTATTATGCCTTGGTTGATGGCCTTCCAGAGGGCTTTTATGTCTCTTTTACTCCGTAGGGGAGGAAGAACCTTTAGGGGGGATCCTTCCTTTTCTAGGGCATCCTGTGTGAGGAGGAGGTGGTGAGGTGTAACTTCGCATGAGAGTAGGGGGAAGCATGTTTTCATCTTTTTCACAATTTCTACGGTGAACTCTGATGTGATATGGCATAAGTGTAGCTGGCAGTTCGTCTTAATGGCAGGTTCAGTATACGTTAAGGCGGCTATCGTTTCCACGAAGGAAGTGTGAAGCTGAAGGAACTGATGAGGGGACGTGTAAGTCTCCTGCAGGGGAAGCTCGGGATGTGCAGCCACTAGTTTTCGGTTTGCGGCAGCGGCTTCGAAAAAAATG
This sequence comes from Candidatus Jordarchaeia archaeon, assembly GCA_018383835.1. Classification (GTDB taxonomy): domain Archaea; phylum Asgardarchaeota; class Jordiarchaeia; order Jordiarchaeales; family Freyrarchaeaceae; genus DTBI01. The sequence continues at coordinate 38,063 of JAHAWR010000001.1, forward strand.
TGCAGGGAGGAGGATGTTTCTCTTAGGTCTTCAGGGTATACTTTGAAGGCCACTACACCTTCACGTGCTAATTCCCTAATGTCATCTGGTTTGTTAGGGAAAAGAGAGAAAAAGCCAACATTAACTACAGCCTTTTTGCTGGCGATATGCTTTTTCATTTTGATTATTTTGGCGGAGTTCGTTCTGGGGTTCGTGTTTGGCATGTCGAGGACTGTTGTCACTCCGCCTGCTGCCGCTGCGCATGTCCCAGTGTAATAGTCTTCTTTGTATGCTTGATTTAGGTCTCTTAAGTGAACGTGCACGTCTATTAGTCCGGGTAAAACGATTTTGCGGCTGGCGTTTATTATTTTCTCGCCACGTCCTTGGAAGCTCTTGCAAAGTTTAATTATTTTTCCAGAAGATATTACTATTTCCCCTTCTGTAAGGCGATTTCTCCAAGGGAACTTAGCATTTCTTATGATTAGATCTGGCTGCATGAAGACACCGTTTTTATGTTAAGGTAGTGAAAATTTGTTGGCTACAAGCCTTGTGAAGTCTGTTTTCGTAATTATTCCTACTAGACGACCTTCCTTGCTTACCACGGGGGATGCCTTAATTTTTTCTTTGTTAAATTTTTCAACAGCAGAGCTTAACTTTTCGTCAGGGTGAAGGGGGGATATTTTCCTCATAACGTTCGAGACCTCTATTTGCTTTATGCGCGTTGTCTGATATTTTTCTGGGACACTGTCACGGAACTCTGCTAGATACCTCGCAATCATACCCTCTGTTATCAGTCCGACAAGTCGTCCTTCCTCAATGACCGGCAGGCTACTTATTCTCTTTTCCAGCATTATTCGTCTTGCGTTCGTTATTCTTTCATATGGAGGTATTGTTATTGGGTTAGGTGTCATGAGCTGTGATACTGTAATGCTTTTTACTTTTGCACATAGCTTGGTCATCGTGGACTTCGTGACAAGTCCCATTAGCTCCTCTTTATCCATGACAGGAAGTCCGGAGATTCTTTTCTCTAGCATGGTTCTTGCTGCGTCCACAATGTCTGATTGGGGAGTAACAGTTATTGGGTTAGGGGTCATAGCGCTTGAAACGTGTATGCTGGATGCTTGAAGCGCGCCTAATCTGCTTGAGCCTAACCTGTCGAGTATGTCTCTTTCTGTCAGTATGCCGACAAGCCGTCCCTCATTGAGCACTAGGAGGCGTGAAACTCTATTCTTCACCATTAAGTCTATTGCAAAAGAGAGAGAGGCATCTTTATCAATGACTATAAGATCTCTTGTCATGACTTCTTTAACCAGCAAATGAGTTCACCTTCACTGAGAATAAAGACCTGAGAACTTTTCATCAAGCGTTTTTATTAAATCTTTTTGAAGATGGACTTGAGAAAAAGAGCGACGAATAAGTGTGGAGGTGTTTATATTCCTTTCAGAAAGTAGCTTCTAAGGGGATAGCTAGTGAGTTTAGGATCCGTTTACATCCAAGCTGCTTTGATCGCAGTTTTAGTAACTTTCAGCGTCATATGCTCGAAAATAGGAAAAGTATGTCTGGGTGTTTTCGCTATGGGGATATACTACAAGCGCTTTAAATGGGTTTTAGCTTCAACTCTTAAAGTTGCTTGCTTGCCTGCTCAGATCACCCGTGGAGAAAGTAAGGGACATAAATCGTCTCTTTTTTATCCGTTTCAGCACCTCACATCTATGTGGCATGAGGTGGAGGAGGCGAGCTACGAGTTAAGAGTTACTAGGAAGGAGGTAACGTTGCTTTTTCACGTTTTCGGCAGAGGATTTCTGTTGGCTAAAGCTGCTAAAAAACTAAAGAAAAACTTGCTTTCCGTGAAAGCAAGTTTAGAGACGCGTTTTCCAGGCCTTGTTCTTTCAACTCCATCACCGGAGGAGTTTAGAGAGATCTTTAGGTTGCACCAAGGAAAGCCCGTTTCCAAGAAGAAAAAAGTACTAACAGTGGAGCTTCCCAGCGGAGAAAAGAAAATTTGTGGTTTGACGGTCTCAGGATGCGTAGACGCTACCATTTATGGCGGGTTAAGTCAAATAGATATGCTTGCGAGGGGGTTAGTCCAACTTGATACTGACGCCAGCTTCGTGGTGCACTTTAAGCCTGTGAGAAAAAAATTTGGAATGCGGCATAGGAAAAGAAACACGGAACCAACGGAGGAAGCCGTAGGGCTGTGGAAGGTATCATGTTACACATTACTTGAACTGGACAAAGAGGACGAGTTGGAGATTAAGATCCTGCAAGTTAAAAACATTTTATCGACTGTTTTTTCAAGTTCAGCTGAAAGACTGAAAGTCGATGTAGTGAAAGGAAGCACTCTAAGAAGGAAGTATCATGCTATTTCTATGAAGAGGTTTTTGGGGAAGCCCTTTGAGCTCTCGAGCCTAAAGCTTTCGGTACTAACTTATTTACCCGCGAAGGGCGTCCCAGGCTTAAACTTGAAGGTTAAACCCGAATTCAATATCCCTCCCGAAAAAATTCTTCAAGGAGATGGAGTAAAAGTAGGGTACGTCACCTTTGAGGATAAAAAGCTTTTCCCGTTTAACCTCAAGCTGGAACATCTTAGAAAAGGTGTGGCTGTTCTGGGATCTATCGGTAGTGGCAAAACGCGAATGATTATGAAAGTTGCCCGAGATGTCGCCGCCAATTATAGGATACCAATTCTCATATTTGAGAGTAAAGGGGAGTTTGCCTCTCTTATAGAAGATCTTCCTCCAGACGTGCTCGAAAAAGTCATCATCTTGAGGCCTGGTAGTCCCTATGCACCACTGAAGATTAACTTGTTTGATCCAGAAGATATAATGCCTGAGGAGTATGCCCGCCGACTTTTCGGGCTGCTCAACGCCGTTTTCCGCTCCATGTTCAGGGAGGACAGCGAGTTAACTGTTCAAATGTCAAGAGTGCTTAGTGACGTTCTCTCTGAAGCGTTAAGGAACGAGAAAACTAGGAGTATTGAAGGATTCTTTCGCGTTTTAAGAGATTATGGGAAACGGGAAACACAGAATCCGAATATATTTAGTACCATTAGCGCTTTGGAGGCGAGAATGAACGTCTTCCTCAGAGGAATACTCGGCGAGGTATTTAATACCAAACACTCTAATGTGAGTATCGATGACTTATTGAGGAACATGACAATAATAGATTTCAGTTACCTCTTTGCGAATGGAGGGAATAAAGAAGATGCACAACTAATAATGAACCTGGTGATGCTTCACGTTTTCCAAGCGGGGCTAAGGCGGATGAACGTAAACACACTATCACACTTGGTGATAGTTGATGACGCGAGATTTTTAATTCCAGAAATCTTCGTGAGACGCAGCACAAGTGATACTACAGCAATCGAAGACATGATCACTCTTGAGAGAGGAAAGGGTCAAGGGTTAATACTTATTTGCCAGGATCCTGCAGTATCACGCATAGCGCTTGCTAACTGCAATACAAGAATAGTTTTCAGGCTTTCCTTTAAGTCGCAATCTGAAGAGGAATTCATTAGAATGTCCCTTAATCTCTCCGAAGAGCAGAAGGAGTTTCTGCTGACGCAACCTAACCGCTCAGCCGTAGTGAAAATCCCAGAGTTCCCACATCCTTTCCCAATAGTAACACAAGAATACAATGTGATGGAGGTTTCTCCAGCAACAATAGAAAGGTACAACAGAGCGTACCACCCGTATCTCTTCGGGGACAAAGAAAGGTTTGACGTTAATCTGTTTTTGGAATGGATAGCAAGCGTAGGCCCCGTGAGTTTAGACCAAGTAGCAAGACAAATGAAGATTAGGTTAGGTGACGCAAAAGAAATGATAAAAAAGCTTGAGATGGAGGGATACATAACATTAACAAATGGATTAATTTTTATAAAAAGTTCTTAAAAAGACAGCGCTGACCAATTATTACTCTCCCTTTCCCTCTGAGACAGCGCGTAAATATGCTTTCTTAAGCGCTTCTACTGCTGGAAGCTTCTCGCCTGCAAGAAGGGACAGCATAGCTTTTCCACCAGTGCTCACGTAGCTTATCTTTGACGAAACACCAAATTTCTCTAGAGCTTCAAGCGTATGTCCTCCCCCAGCCAGAGAAAAAGCCTGGGTCTCTGCAATTGCCTTAAGGAGTACCTCCGTCCCCTTACTAAATCTGTCATCTTCGTAAACGCCTGCCGGACCATTTATCACTATTGTTTTCGCTTTGCGCAGAATTCCCGCAAACTCCGAAATAGTCTGCTCGCCCAAGTCCTTAATTTGAGCATTATGCGGAAGAGATCCTACCTCAGCTTCCACCCGTTCACCGTTTATTTCCAATGCAAAATCTAATGGGAGCTTGATCTTGTCACCAAAAGCGTCCATTAGCTTACGCGTCTGTTCAATGTATTCTGAAGCACCCTTAGATATTATTAAACGCTTGTTTACTTCACCCACGTCCACTCCTCTTGCCGCCACAAATGCAACTGCCAGTAGCCCTGTTACGAGCACTTTGTCCGCTATGCCTGTTTTCAAGGCATTCTCTGCAACCCTGAAGCTATCATCGATCTTCGACCCTCCAAGAAGGTAAACACAAGGCCTCTCGGGGTCGTTCATAATAGATGAAAGAGCTTTTACTTCAGCTTCCATGACTCTTCCAGCCGCTGATGGCATAACTTCGGTGAAGGCTATAAGTGACACATGGCTACGGTGAGCAGCTGGAAAAGCATCATTAACGAAGATGTCAGACACTGTAGAAAGGTTTCTAACCAAGTTTGTTTTCAACTGTTCTTTGAGGCTTTTCACCTTGGTCTCTTCACTGACAAACCTGACGTTTTCGAGAAGGAGTATTTCGGAGGGCTTTAGACGTTTAATGGCGGAGACTGCTTTATCTCCACACACGTCGTCAACGTACCCGATGTTAACGCCAAGTAGTTCACTTGCTGTCTTAGCATGCTGCTTCAAAGGAACAAAGTCACTTTCTCCCTCACGACCCTGATGGGAAAGAGCGACAACCCTTGCACCTTTCTCCGCGAGTTCAAGCAAAGTCTCGCCATGCCGCTTAATCTTAGTTATTTCCTTAAGAGACCCAGTCTCTGGATCTATAGGGGAATTAATATCAACTCTGACTAGAACCGTCTTCCCATCGAAGAAGAAATCATCTAAGGTAAAGAACTCCTTTCCCATCGAAAGGCCTCCTCAACTAAACGCCCAAAGCTAACCTTAATGAAAGGTGTTTCCTTTTAAAAATTTTTCAACAATAAGAAGATAAAAGTGATCAAACAGAACATCAAAGTAGGAATTAAATATGAAGAAGCGTCGTAGGGAGGGATAAGCCATATTTCTCGCTTCAACTGGAATAGGAAGTCACCCCATAGGGGATGTTCAAAGAATAGTTAAAGACATATTAACATCAGGAACAAAGATTCCTTATATTCCTCAGTCAGCAAATGACAACATGATATACCAGTTTCACAATATGATTCCCGGACTGGTTTTCCAAGATGGAAACGTGTTTTTAGACCTCTCTAATACAGAGAAAATGAAGGATTTTCAGGCATATAGAGGGGAGCTCGAATTAAGGAGTACGCACTTGCTACCTTCAGGTATTCCTGTAAGACGAGAGTTCATAGAGGGCTTCTATGCTCTTAAACAGGAACTAGAGGCAATAAGGCTGAACGTTTGGGGCGTGAAAGGTGAAGTTACAGGACCTATAACAGAGGCGTACAGCATAACAATACTCCCCAGACGTAATAAAGTGATACATGAAGACGACATTTTTGATGTAGTTCTTAAGACGACTTGTGAAGTTGCATCATGGATTTCATCAAAGATAATAGAAACTACTAGAAAGGTGGTAGGTAAAGGTGGGTTACCGATCTTTTTCGTGGACGAACCACTACTACCGCTCGTTCTTAGAGAGTATGACATTGAAGTAGTTAGGGAGGCACTGGAACGGGTTCTTAGGAAAGTCAAATGCAGAAGGGGAGTGCATGTGTGTGACGACCCAGCATCAGTAATAGATATGATGCTTGAGCTCGAGGTTGACTATTTTTCATTCGACCTGAGAAGGTACCCTAAAACGCTAGAGATGGCCGATAAAGAACGACTTAAACAGCACATTGAAGAGGGAAGAGGACTTGCTTTCGGCGTCACACCAAACACGCCGGAATCCATAATGGATGAGGAAACATTGTATATGGCTCATAGAGGAAAAGTAAATATCGAAGAACTTCTTCCAACATCCCAAAAAATCGCCGAGACGGTGATTAATGGTTTGGAAGCAATGAGGGGGAGACTCAACGTCGAAGAGCTTGCCATGAATTCACTTATAACTCCTCAATGCGGCTTCAGAAGCTTCACTGTACCAAATCCTGAAGAAGGAGAAAGGCTTGTAAAGATTCTCCTAGAGAGACAGGAAGCGGCAGCACAGATAATTCGCAAAAAATACAGGTTCAATGAAAAATGAGCAATGAGCTCACGCACCATATTTTTTAGATAAACCTAAGTAATCAATAAGTATTGGCATCAAGAAACGTGCCTGTAGTCTGCCAAGTCCACCCTTAGCACAGTCTCTCTCACTAAAGCGCTTGACACCATCGGATCTAACTCCTGGACCAGCTATAGCTACAGGAACAGGATCACCTGTATGTTCTTTAACCGAGACTGGAGTAGTATGATCAGCCGTCAAGACCAGATATGTGTGGCCTAAGTCAATGGAGTCCAGAAGGAGGCTGACAAGGCTATCGGCTTTCTCTATCATAAATATCTTCTTTTCTATGTCTCCGTCATGGCTGGCGCTATCAGTCCCTTTAATATGAAGGAAAACCAAGTCATATTCGTCTAGGAGCTTCAAAGCGGCGTATCCCATAACATTAGTATCAGTGTCAAATCCCCCTGTCACCCCCTTAACTTCGATTACGTCCATGCCAGCAGCCCTACAAACACCCCTAACCAAGGCGTTTGCCACGATACATGCCGCCTTTAAACCATAAAGCTCCTTAAGAGAAGGCATGTCAGGCAACCTTCCCGCTCCTCGAAGTAGAAGTATGTTTGCTGGGCGTAAACCTCTTTTCTCTCTTTCAGCATTAAGAGGGTGATTGTGAAGAACCTCATAAGAGTGGCGTGTAAATTCGTTCACCACACTCGCACTCTTCTTGGCTTCAAAACTGGAGTCCAGCGGAACAGACTCCAGAACTTTACTTTCCCCGTGCGGGTCGGTATCTGACACCATATGTGAGAGACCGGGGCCCCTTAGAACAACAACGCATCTATGTTCGGTTGTGTGCCTAACTATAACTTCAATGTCGGGGAAATTTTTTGAGCGGTATCCGTTAAGCGCCTCCGCCAGCTTATCACCTTCTGGAAAGGTTCTGCCAGCACGCCGATCTATCACAGTCATGTCTTCTCTAACTGTTGCAAAATTAGCTCTAAATGCCACGTCATCACTACTAATGTTTATACCTGCTCCTAAAGCCTCCAACCCTCCTCGCCCCCGGTAAACCGCATATGGATCGTAGCCGAAGAGAGAAAGATGAGCTACATCACTCCCTGGAGGAACTCCTGGAGAAATTATGTCAAGAATCCCGCAGATGCCTATTTTAGCCAGCCTGTCCATTCCAGGCTTTGAAGCCGCCTCTAAGGGAGTTAACCCTCTCAAGGATAGGACAGGCCGGTCAGCTAACCCGTCAACTACAATAAATATTATGTTTTTCCTTTCAGTCACCATTTTCTACCCCTTCTTTTTTCTTCCCCGGATCCAGCTTTGTTGCAGAAAATTTAAGCATGATGCCGTTTTTAAAGAGGAGAAATAGTTCTTCAATGGATTCTTTCGGGAAAGTGAATGGTTCATAAAAACTTTTAAAACGATTGCGTCAATGTGAAGTAGCGATAATGTGGACGTGGATATTGATGGCGTTTGAAAATGAGGAAGGGTTAATAGAAAACTATAATAGAGTTCCCGGGATTTTTCCGTCGAACTTGCCTGAAAGGGTGTACATATGGGATGAGACGCTAAGAGATGGGGAGCAAACGCCAGGAGTTTTTCTTACTGTGGAGGAGAAAATCGAGATAGCTAAGCTTTTGGATGAAGTGGGAGTAGGTGTTATTGTTCCGGGATATCCTGCAGTGTCAAAAACAGAAAGGGAGGCCGTAAAAAGGATAGCTAATGAAAATTTGAACATCGCTTTGGTGGCTGCTCCGGCGAGGCCCAAAAAGGAAGACATAGACCTATGCTTGGAGTGCGATGTGGACGAAATACCCATTTTCATGCCAACAAGCAGACTAATGATGAAGTACTCTTTGAACAAGACTCTTCAGGAAGCTAAGAAAATGCTTTCTGATGCTATTTCATACGCGCTCGACCACGGCGTAAAAGTAGATTTCGTTGCCGAGGACGCCTCACGGGCGAAAATTGAGGACTTGATCTACTTATCAAAAGAAGTTGTAGAAAGTGGTGTAAATAAAATAATAGTCGCGGATACTGTAGGGATCCTGCACCCTCTGTCAATGAAATATTTAATAAGCAATTTGCGCGAGGCACTTAAGGGGCAACTGGTGGAGTTCGCCGTCCATTGTCACAATGATTTGGGGTTAGCTACTGCTAATACTCTAGCAGCTGTTGAGGAGGGAGTAATTTACCCTCACACGTGCGTGAACGGTTACGGGGAAAGATCAGGTAATGCCGCTTTTGAAGAAGTAGTTGTCGCCCTAGAAGTGCTATATGGAATTAAAACAGGAATAAAAATGGAGAAAATATATGAAGTCTCTCAATTTGTAGAGCAATGTTTCAACATACCCATCCCGCTTCATAAGCCATTGGTAGGGGGAAACGCTTTCATCCATGAAAGCGGCATTCACGTCCGTGCGCTCCTACAACACAAGCTAACTTACCAGCCTATACCGCCAGAAATAATAGGCAGGAAAACCGAGTTCCTCTTAGGTAAATTCACAGGTAGCAGCATAGTGCATCATATACTTAAAAGCAAAGGAATAGAAGTCACCGATGAACAACTCAAAAAAATAGTTGAACGTATAAAGCAACTTCAAGAGAGCAGGGGCAAGGTAGTCGCTAGGGAAGCATTTTCAAAAATTAAACAGCTTTTAAGAGAAATCAGAAGAAACGTCTCCGAAAAAGAGCTTTTAGAAATAGTCAATGAAGTTTTACAGGAAAAATGCTACAAAACAGAATAAAAGACAATAAGTCTACTAAGTTTACCTTGCCGTCTTTAACGCAAACAGAATACTTTTTCACATTATTCGGTCGTGTCAACGCGTTCCCACCCATCCACGACCATTAT
>JAHAWR010000001.1:47318-56858 GCA_018383835.1 Candidatus Jordarchaeia archaeon
GTTAATATCTCGGAGGTCTCGTGACCCATGAAGGGGATCCCGCGAGCGAGAACCTCTAAAAGGTTTATTAAAAAGTAACGACTTCATTCTTAAAAGGTGAAGAAAAAGGATAAATAACTTCAGTCCGAGAACATTTCTCGGATGATGCGGGGGCGTGGTCTAGATATCGGCGGTTGATCTTCCGATAGGGGAACCTGGTATGAGCCCGATAGGGTTCCCTACCGGGGTGCAATACCCTTTAAAGAAGGGCGTAAGTCCTGCCTGGGGCGCAGGGCAGTGCAGACGGCAACTCTGTACTGCCAACGTAAGCGGTCCCGAGTTCAAATCTCGGCGCCCCCACCAAATTCTGCATGCTTTTTCTGCGTAATTCTTTCCATGCGATATTCTCATGGAATAAAGAGGAAAACTTTAAAGTGAACCTTTATTTGATAAGTGTTCTAAAGCATTTGCGCGGTGATTACTTTTGGCTCGGAGTGCTTTAGTCTACCATCCCGAGTATCTTAATCATGGGGTTGATGACCATCCTGAGAACAGAAAGCGATTGGAGGCAGTTATGCAATTTTTGGAGGAGAAGGGGGTGTTAAGCGCTCCCGAAGTGAGGGTGCTTGAACCTGAAAGGGCAAGTGTGGACGATGTCACACTTAATCATGATTTAGAGTATATAGAGTATGTACGTGCACTTTCCGATGAAGGGGGTATGCTTGACCCGGACACTGTGGTTACTAGAGGCAGTTTTGAGGTGGCTTTGAGAGCTGTGGGGGGAGCAATATTAGCTGCGAGAACTGTAGCTGAGGGTAAATTTGACAACGCGTTTGCTCTTGTTCGGCCACCAGGTCATCACGCGGAAAGGGGGAGCGGACATGGGTTCTGCATATTTAACAATGTAGCGGTTGCTGCTCGCATTCTTCTTGAGGAAGGCTTTAGGCGAATTATGATTGCAGATATAGATTGCCATCATGGTAATGGCACCCAGAACGCGTTCTATGAGACCAGTAAAGTTCTTTATTTAAGCCTTCACCAGTGGGGAATTTACCCGGGGACTGGCTGGATGGAGGAGGTGGGATATGGGGAGGGGGAGGGATATACTGTTAATGTACCTCTTCCCCCAGGGACAGGGGATCAGGAGTATCTTTACGCCTTCGAGGAAATCATGATGCCTATCGTGGACGATTATAAGCCGGAGTTTATGCTGGTTTCTGCGGGATTCGACACTCACTACTCTGACCCGATAACCTCGATGAAACTTACTTCCGTTGGGCACCGTGAAGTAGCAGGTCTCCTCTTTGACGCAGCAAAGAGGTGTGGCGAGAAAATTGTTTTCGTGCTGGAGGGAGGATATAGCCTTTCAGCGATACCAAAGAGTATAGCAAACATTCTATGCCTCATTGCTGGAATAGATAAGATGTGGGATGACAGGAAAGTGGAAGGTGTGGGATTAGACAAAATAAGAAAGAGAGTTGAAGAGGTGAAACAGGTTCTCAAACCTTACTGGAAGTTCTAGTCAAGGATGGTGGTATACATGAGGAAGTTCAAAATAGCAACAGAAGGGGAAATAAAAGCTGGCAAAACAACAGACGTGTACTTTTTGAGAACCATCGAAGTCTTAAAAAAGAACGGGCTTGATGGAGTAAAGGTTGTAGCTGAAGTAACGACGGGTTCACTACCAAGGGCGTGGCCTTGGGCCGTGCTGGCAGGTGTATCTGAAGTGGCTCACTTGCTGGAAGGGAAAAAAGTTGACGTTTACGCAATGCCTGAAGGAACCATTTTTAGAGCTAGCGACCATAAAGGGTTTAGAGAGCCCGTCATGTTTATAGAGGGAGCTTATGGCGAGTTTGCCTTGCTCGAAACGCCTCTGCTCGGACTCGTATGCCAAGCATCAGGTATAGCGACTTCAGCCGCAAGACTGCGCAAATTGGTTCCAGACAAGCTCATTCTTTCTTTCGGGATCAGGCGTATGCACCCCGCCATTAGTCCTCTAATCGATTACTGCTGCTACATAGGAGGGCTGGATGGAGTCTCAGGCGTTTTAGGGGCAGAACAGTTAGGCATCCAGCCAAGCGGGACGATGCCTCACGCGCTCATAATAGTGTTTGGCGACCAAGTTAAAGCGTGGAAGGCCTTCGATGAAGCGTTACCTCCTGAAATTCCCAGAATAGCATTGTGTGACACGTGGTTTGACGAGAAAGCTGAAGTAATAATGGCCGCTGAGGCGCTTGGAGAAAAGCTTTGGGGTGTACGTTTAGATACTCCTAGTAGCAGAAGAGGGGACTTCGCTGCAATAGTAAGGGAGGTTAGATGGGAACTGGATGCAAGAGGTTATACTAATGTCAAGATCCTCGTTTCAGGTGGCATAGGAGAGGAGGAAATAAAGATTCTCGGCGAGGCGGGAGCTGACGGATTTGGTGTAGGGACATGGTGTAGCAACTCGCCAGTAATCGACTTCGCTCTAGACATAGTAGAAATTTCGGGAAAACCTGTTGCGAAAAGGGGGAAGCTTGGAGGAAAAAAGCAAGTTTGGAGATGTAAAAAGTGCTTCATTGACGCCGTAAAGCTGGCAAAGGATCAAACGCCTCCAGAATGCCCGAACTGTAAAACAAGAATGGAAGCCATGCTTCAACCACTAGTTATGGATGGAGAAATAGTTGCCGAGCTTCCATCACCCCAAGAAATTAGAAGGTACGTTTTAGACCAACTATCTAAAGTATCAACTTAGAAAAATTCGATATCTAAAAGTCTGTCAGTTTGCTGCTTCTTAACTTTCCGGTTTAGTTCTAATTTTTCTCCGCTAGACGCCTGCTCCTTTATCTTTCTGGCTGTTTCGGAGCCTATTGTTGGTAGGCTAACTTTTAAGGGAAATATGCTTTAAGCTCATTAATGGAATGTATATCCGCGTTTTAAACAGTATCCCGGGCTTTAACCCTCCTGCAGCTTCACGAGCCTCAGTAGCTCATCCTTGATTCCGTATCTTATTCTCTCTTGCATCTTTCTGAGAAAGTTTACTTTATCGATCATACCCAGAACCTTCGCTATTTCACATGATGCATGGGTTAACCATTCAGCGATTTCAACCAGTCAGTAGACGTCACCCGCATCCACATCAAGAAGGTCCACTATTCTTGTCTTCTTCGACCTCATTTATCTACTCTTTCAGCAGAAAAGCCGTCTTGACCTCTGAAGAAAGGAGCCCATTCGTAATCAACTGGGTCAGATTCATAGTCAGGCATTTTTGTCATAAAGGAGTTCTTGTTCTTCTCTACAAATTCATGAAGGGGATCCGATAATCCTTTCTTGCAAGGTAAAGCCGCAGCACATTTGGCATGGTACCATATTAAGTGAAGGTACCTCACTTCTGATAAGAGGTGCAGATTTTAAATCATTAATTATTTTAACGGCGGATAACGGGTCTATGTATACGTCTGCAACGCGTTTCCCTAACTGGGATGCGACCAAAAAATGTTTAGGAATTTTATAAATCCATGATCTAAAAGGGAATTCTATCGTACTTTTTATTGCGGGGAGTATTTTTGCACAGCTGCCTTGCTGATAGGCGTGAAAACTTCCGCTAAAAAGTTAAGGAGTTCTTCTTCAGTTATTCTATAAGCGGATGCCACTAGAGATAAAATGTGACACCTGAGGCGTTCTCGGAGGAATCTTAGACTCTACCCTTTCGGGTCCCCCTTAACGTAATGTTTTAGGAGAAGCAACTTCTCCTTTTTTCGCTTTTAGCTATTAGGGCAGCTTCTCCAACGGCATCGGTACTTTGGTCCAGCTCTACTAGCCATTTGCTTATATTCGAAAAAGGGTATCGGTGTTCTAATTCTACTCTTGCGTCTCTTGTAATTTCTGATTATTACGCGTCTTGCAGGAAGATTGACGACCGCACCTAAAGTTGGCGTTACGCAAACCACTTTGATCAAATTTTCTTTGAACCCATGCTCAACCATTCTTCTTTGAAGAGAACTTAGCCCAGCATGGTGAAAGATCACTCCCTTCTCAATTGCTGAGGACAGTTTTTCGAGATTTTGTTTCTCTCGTCACTAGCGGTTAATTCTGCAACTATTTCGCCAAGAGAGCCTCTCTTGCTTCGTAAGAAGACGAACTATAACACTGGCCGACGCACTAGCTACAGCTATAGCTCCTCTTCTAGTCACATCAAATATGAGAGCTGCCGCCGTTCAACGGTATCAGCAGCCAGCGCTATTGCAGTGTCACCAGCAATTTCATCAATAACAACAATAGATGAACTATCGTTAAATTCTACTAACCCACTAAAGAAAACACCCTCCCTAAATGGAACGGGCGCCAAGTGCTATAGACGAGGAACCCACCAATCCATTCACTAATTTTTCCTTAGCGTTCTTTATGGTTGCACTTAAAGCTAAGATTTGAGGCGGCGGAACAATTTTTTCAGTTTGGTGAGGATTACCTCGGAGAGTTGCGCCACGTGAAGGGTCACTTAGAAGGTGTACTTTATCTGCAACCACCACGTTAACCTTAGAACAGGGATGAGCTGTGCCTCATCAGCGCATCAACCTTTTCGTTAGTGCAGACAAGTATATCAAACTCCTCCAGCTCATATCCAACAGAGTCATAATCCCCTATTAAAACGCCAACCTTAATACCTAGGTCACTCCACTTCGAAAACTCCGAAACTTCTTCTCGTTCGCGATGGCACGCAAAGGAACTAGGTAAAGGGACCCCACCATCTAAAACCTTCTTGACCATGCAGAGCTCCGCTACAAGAGTCTTACCAGCAGTCGGCGCAGCCAAAATGGCGCTCTGTCCATCAAGCACACCTGCTCCTTATGGCGGCCTCCTGGGGGCGGATGCAAGCGGCTCAATACCACACTTTTTCAACCTCTTCAAAACAATTTCAGGCAAATCCAGTTCGCAAACAAGCATCAGAACCTACTCCTCATTTGAACAAATTATTCTCCCAGAGAAGCTCACCGAACTTTCACGGGATTACTTGTGAGTGCTCTTTCGCCTAAATTTCTCAGGAAGAGAACTAGTGAAATAGAAAAAGATATAAGCCTTTGTTTTTCTCCGGCTTTTCCAAACTAATGGATTTTGTGATGTGGAAAATGGGCGGAAAGGTTATTCTGCTGGATTCGACGCTCCGTGAAGGAGAGCAAACGCCAGGAGTCTCATTCACTATGGAGGAAAAGCTTGAGATTGCAAAGATGCTGGACGACGTCGGCGTCGGTATGATTGAGGCAGGATCCCCTATGGTTTCAGAAGGGGTCAAAGAAGCTGTTAAAAAGATAGCGAACGAGTCACTGAGGGCGGAGGTTATTGCCCATGTTAGGGCAGTTAAAGAAGACGTGGACTTAGCCCTAGATTGCGGAGTAGACAGAGTAGCCATTTTCATGGGGACTTCACCTATACACAGAAAAGCGAAGTTCAAGTTGAGTGAGAAGGAAATTATTGAAAAAGTGGTTAAAGCGGTTGAATATGCCAGAGATCATGGGGTTAAAGTGAGATTTACTCCCGAGGATGCAACTAGAACGGAGAGAGATTACTTGGTTAGGGTTTGCTCTGCGGCTTTGGAGGCGGGGGCAGACAGAATAAGCGTGGCAGATACTGTAGGGATAATGACGCCCGACAGCATGTACGAACTTGTATCTTTTCTTTCTCAAAAACTGAGTGGTGCGAGGCTTGACGTGCACTGCCACAACGATTTAGGGTTGGCTGTTGCTAACTCCCTTGCAGGGATGAAAGCCGGGGCGGACGTGATCCACGTCACAGTAAACGGGCTTGGGGAGAGAGCAGGCATAGCTTCCCTTTCAGAAGTAGCTGTCGCCTTGAAAGTACTTATGGGGATAGACCCCGGGATAAAGTTCCACCTGTTAACTGAGCTCTCAAGCATGGTTGAAAGGTACAGCGGAGTATACCTGTCGCCTCACACTCCAATAATCGGAACTAATGCTTTTTCTCATAAAGCAGGAGTTCATATTGCCGCCGTTTTGGCTGACCCAGCGACATACGAAGCTTTTGATCCATCAATCCTAGGAAGAAGACGGAAGATAGTCGTGGATAGGTATGCTGGAAAACATGCTGTCAAAGCAAAGCTGGACGAGCTAGGAGTAGAAGTGGACGAAGAACAACTGGAGAAGATAACTAAGAAGATAAAGGAACTTTCAGACAGAAAAAAGCGCATAGAAAACGCCGACATTCTAGCCATAGCAGAGAAGGTGCTAGGGCGAAACGTTAGAGGTGAATCGCCTGAAGGTGTGATGGGGATCGTTATGGTGAAGGTTGAGTCACACGTTTACACCACCAACATAATAAGAAGAATCATAAACATCCCAGGAGTAGAGAGCGCATTTGAAGTGAGCGGGGACTATGACATAGTGGTATATGTTCAAACAAGGGACATGAGCGAACTAAATGAGCGTATAGAGGCGATCAGAGGCGTAAGAGGAGTTGAAAGAACTACTACAAAGATAGTGCTGAAGAAATTTGATGGACAAAACAAGATACATGGAACTTAAGAAAAATTTTGAGGAGTAGTGGCTTTCCCATCTTTCTCATTTTTATTTTCTTTATATTTTTTGTTTAGCAGTAAATATGCAGTTTTCGCTTCCACAGGCCACGCATTCGACCTCCTCTACGGTGTAGGGAAGTTCGTAAACCGCTTCCGCAAGTCCTCTTATAATTCCCTTGAAGTTGAAACATATTGGGATTTTATAGATTCTCCCTGGCTGGGTCATTATGGAGTTTTTAACTCTTACCTTTATCATTGAGGGAGCGTTTCTCATATCTGCTTCGACAAGACCCCAACCAGCCAGGCTAGCAGTCTCCAGTCCTCTAATGAAAAGCTCATTTTCAGTAAAGGGAAACGCTTCACGGATCCGGCGGATAGTTCTGTAGGCTATACGGTAGCCAGCACTTTCCAGAACTGAGCCGATTTGCTCTATTATGTTTTCTTCTATTCCTTTTCTTACGATCTCGTGGAGGAATATCGCAGGCAAGATTGTTATACGCCCAAATTCACCTATTATCTGGCTTCTAATGTTTCCTTCGGCATCCATAGTTACTGTTGTTTTTATAGAGTCAAAGGATGATAGTATGTCGTTCCCGATGAGAACCTCACGCTCCCTAAACTTCAAGTGATAAGGTGTTGCCACACGAACGTACGGCAAACCAGCGTTCTTGATGACGGTAATAAAACTTTTAGTCAGCCCCTTGGCTTCGACGCTTTTAAGCTCTATTACGGTATCGGCAATATGCTCTGCAGCTGCTATAACACTGCGTTCATGCATCTCTCGGTTCAGCGAGGTAAAAAACAGGTCATTTAGGAGTTTAACCTTTGACTTGACATCCCACAAGAAATGTAGGCACCTATCAGGGTCTCCTGTAGAGAAGATTGTGGTGGAAAATTGGTTGTAGACCCATGTAACTTTCATCGCAGGAAAGGGGATCCCTTTAAGCTTCTCGTTCCTAAACTTTTTTAACACGTACATTATGTGATTCAAATCATTTGTCCTCGTAACGATCTCAATGTTTGACTCCGATGTTTCAGCTACGCCCATAGAGCTACTAAAAAGGTCTATGTAAAACAGGCGGTTTTCCCTTAACGATTCCCTTGTGATTTCAGGAGCGTAAAGCTGAGGATACGTCTGGGAAGGCGGATCAGTAGTAATAAGAAGGAGAATTTCACCTCTCTCTAGGAGATTTAAGCCCAGCATGCCGAGTAAGGCTGACGCGTCCTGAGAAGTACCACTATCACAGAGAATAAGGACTATAGAACCTCGGGGGATTCCACCTCCGCACAGGAAGTCCAGACCAGCAATCCCAGTGCTTACGAGATTTTCATACAAATCTTTCCGCCACCTAGAGAAATATCAGAAATGACTTTAAAATATTGTAATAAGCATTTTGTAATAAGCATTTTTGTAAGTGAGTGCTTCACTCTCATATTAACTATTTGCTGAGGATTTTATTTATTTTTCTTTCGAAAATCTCAAAAATGAAACTTAATGGAAAAGGAAATTTTCGAATAAAAAATGGTTCAAATTGCAGTTTCTACAACTACGTTCTTGAAGGATTCCTCCATTTTCTCAATGAGAGAAGTGACGTATTCCTCGATCTTTTCATTAGGTATAACTTTCATGCGTGCGATCTCATCCCTCACTGGAAGGCTTAGAACACTTGATATCGAAACTCCCTTAGCTACACTGTCACGCATCATGTAGTAGAACGTTATTATTGCTTTCAACATCAAATACGACTTCTTTGGATCACAAAATGTGTCAACAGGATGTAGAGCTGACTGCTGCAAGTAGTCTTCTCTTATCATTCTAGCGGCTTCGAGAATTACACGCTCGCTCTCCGGCAGAGCGTCTGGACCGACAAGCTGGACGATCTCCTTAAGTTCCTCCTCGCGCTGCAGGAGAAACATGGCTTCCTTACGCAGTTCGGAAAACTCCGGGCTGACTTCGCGCCTGAACCAGTCTTCCAAGTTTTCCAAGTAAAGACTGTAGCTTTGGAGCCAATGTATGGCGGGGAAATGCCTTCTACTTGCCAAGTCCTTGTTAAGAGCCCAAAATACCTTAACCACACGCAGTGTATTCGTCGTAACAGGCTCACTGAAGTCTCCTCCTGGAGGAGAGACCGCGCCACAAATCGTGACCGAACCATATCTCGGATTATCATCTAAAGACCCTAAGGTTACCACACGTCCTGCTCTCTCGTAAAACTCTGCAAGTCTAGACCCTAAATATGCAGGGAACCCTTCTTCTCCAGGCATTTCCTCAAGCCTACCACTTATCTCGCGTAGGGCTTCAGCCCATCTTGAAGTGGAGTCAGCCATAAGCGCCACATTATATCCTTGGTCTCTGAAATATTCTGCAATAGTAATACCAGTATAAATTGATGCCTCTCTAGCGGCCACAGGCATATTACTTGTGTTAGCTATGAGAACAGTCCTGTTCATTAAAGGCTCCCCAGTGCGGGGGTCTTCCAGCTTCGGGAAGTCCTCCAGAACCTCGGTCATCTCGTTTCCGCGTTCTCCGCAACCAACATAGACTATTATGTCTGCCGACGCATACTTTGCCAGCTGGTGTAACATGACCGTTTTACCTGTACCAAAACCGCCCGGTATAGCGGCTGTGCCACCCATTGCCACAGGGAAAAACGTATCGATTATCCTTTGCCCAGTTATAAGTGGCACAGACGACTCTAGTTTTCTTAGAACTGGTCTTGGCTGCCTCACAGGCCACTTTGACATCAACTTCACTTCGTGGACTACCCCTCTCCGCGCCTCTATCTTCGCCACGGTATCTGTCACAAGGTAATCTCCCTCAGGCGCTAACTCAATTATTCTCCCTTCTACGCCTACAGGAACCAGAACCTTTATTGTTACTAGCTTTTTCTCTGGAACCTCACCGATTATCTGGCCTTGAACAACGTGATCGCCCTCACCGACTGATGGGATAAAACGCCATTTTTTATCTCTTGGAAGCGCGTCGGCAACAGCGCCCCTCCTTATAAAGTCACCTGTCAAATCCTTTATCCTTGGTAGGGGACGCTGAATGC